>CAMGRB010000057.1 GCA_946061315.1 uncultured Clostridia bacterium
CGTTTTCAACTTAAAAGCAAAGAAAAAGCCCGCGTTGTGCGGGCAATTATGATTGTTCGTATGCACGAGCCGTGCTCTTGCGTTTACTCAAACACGTCGTTATCGCGGAACTGAAGCGCATAGAGGTTTTTGTACACCCCGTCTGCCGCCATAAGCTCCTCGTGAGTGCCGCGCTCGGTTACCTCACCGTTCATTATAACGACGATCTCGTCGGCGTTACGGATAGTTGAAAGCCTGTGCGCTACAACAAGCGTTGTACGTCCGCGACAAAGCTCGTCAAGAGATTGTTGAATAAACACCTCCGTGGTATTGTCAAGTGCGCTCGTCGCCTCGTCAAGAATAAGTATTGCGGGATTTTTAAGAAAGACTCTGGCAATGCTGATCCTTTGCTTCTGACCGCCGGAAAGCTTTACTCCTCGCTCACCTATCTCCGTATCGTAGCCTTTCTCAAGCGTCATAATGTAATCGTGAATTTTTGCGCGGCGAGCCGCCTCGTATATCTCCTCGTCGGTAGCATCGGGACGACCGTACAGAATATTTTCACGGATCGTTCCCGCAAACAGAAATACGTCCTGCTGAACTATACCGATATTTTTACGTACGGATTCAAGCGTCAACTCTTTTATATTCTTACCGTCAATAAATATGGAGCCGCCATTGTCGCCCAGCTTATAGAAATTGGGGAGCAGGTGACAAAGCGTTGTCTTTCCTCCACCCGAAGGACCTACCAGCGCAAGCTTCTTACCCTTTTCTATCTTCAGGTTAACGTTATGCAAGACCTCCTTTGAGTCGTTGTAGGAATACGTTACGTCCCTGAACTCGATATTTCCTTCAACGTTTTCAAGTGCTTTTGCATCGGGTGCGTCACATTCGGGCTTCTCGTCCATAATCTCAACGAATCTTTTGAATCCGCTTGCTCCGTCCTGGAACTGCTCCATAAAGCCGATGAGCGTGTTTACCGGGCTGATAAAAAGGTTTACCGAAACGATAAAGGTCGAATAGTCGGCAAAATTTATTCTGCCAGCGTAAAGAAATAGTCCGCCCGCTATAAGAATGAAAACGTTGAAAACGTCGACTATAAAAGTGGTTGAGGAATGGAACTTTGCCATAGCCTTATAGGCGCGTTTTGACGAGCTTACAAACTCATTATTCCCTTTGGCAAACTTCTTGACTTCAAGCTCGGAATTGGTGTATGCCTTGGTTACTCTGATACCCGTAACGCTGCTCTCTACCGACGCATTGATCGTTGCGTTGCTCTTTCGCCTGTCGGCAAAAGCGTCGTTCATCGCTTTTCTGTAATGCAGACTGACGGCTACAAGTATCGGTACGCAGGCAAAAATAATGAGGGTAAGTATCCAATCTATAGTCATAAGATAGGTGAAAGACAAGACTATCATAACCGAGCTTATGAGCAGATTTTCGGGACCGTGGTGCGCAAGCTCACAAACGTCGAAAAGGTCGCTTGTAAGGCGCGACATAATACGTCCCGTTTCATTGTTATCGTAAAAGCCGAAGGGCAGTTTTTGCAGATGGTTAAATAGATCCTTTCTCATCTCGGACTGCATCTTGACCCCGATAACGTGTCCGTAATACTGCACGAAATAGCGGAGCAACATTCTGATAATATAAAGGGCAAGAACGGTAACGCCCGCAATTACGATGGTCTGATATTTTTTGCCCGGTATGTAGTCGTTTAACATATTGTTGGTAACGACGGGGTATACCATACCGATAACGGAAATAAAGAACGCCGCGAGCATATCGAGTAAAAGCATTTTCCTGTGCGGCTTATAGTAGCTTATAAATCTTTTCAGCATCTTCATTTCTTTTTTCCTCTTTTCTTTTATCGGCACGCAAAGTGCAACCTATCATATATATTCCTGAAATATTTCCATGCGCTATTCAAGATTATACTACATAAAAGCGCAAATTTCAACACATCTTTTTAAGTAACGTGCGATTTCAACACAAAAGACTACCCTGTTAAAACACGGCAGTCTTTTTATCATTTTGGCAGTTATAATATTTCCGCTATTACCTCTACCTCGCAAAGTACGCCTTTCGGAAGCGACTTGACGGCAACGCAGCTGCGTGCGGGATTTGAGGTGAAGTATTTGCCGTATATTTTGTTGAACACGGAGAAATCGTTCATATCCGCAAGGAAGCAAGTGGTTTTAACGGCACTCTCAAACGATGCGCCGCCCGCTTTAAGAAGCTCCCCGAGGTTTTTCATTACCTGCTCGGTCTGCCCCGCGATATCGCCGGACTCAACGTTTCCCGTTTCGGGATTTATGGCTATCTGCCCCGACGTAAATAAGTATCCGCCGTTCTTTATCGCCTGCGAATAAGGTCCTATGGCTCCGGGTGCTTTTTCCGTAAATACTTTTTCCGACATGGTTATGTATCTCCTTATCTTAAAATAAATCCGAAATCGACAAGAGCTTTCTTTATCTCGGCTATGTGCTCGTAGTTTCTCGTTTCGAGGGTGATGCGCAAATAGCAACCGTTTACGTCGGAGCCCTCGTTTGCACGCTCGTGGTGAACGGATATTACGTTGCCGCCGAGATCCGCTATTATGCGCGATACGTTTTTGAGCTGACCGGGCTTATCGACAAGCTCTATCATAAGCTGGCACGTTCTGCCCGACATAAGAAGTCCTCTCTTTATAACTCTTGACAGAATCGTGACGTCTATATTTCCGCCCGAGAGCAGACATACGGTCTTTTTGCCCTCGAGGTCGAGTTTTCCGAACATCGCCGCCGCAACGGGTACTGCGCCCGCGCCCTCGGTGACAAGCTTGTGCTGTTCCATAAGAGCGAGAATTGCCGCGGATATTTCATCGTCGCTTACCGTGACTATCTTGTCAACGTACTTTTTGCATATTTCATACGTAAGATTACCGGGCTTCTTTACCGCTATTCCGTCCGCTATCGTCGATACGGAGGGTAGCTCCTCTATCTCTCCGTCGTCAAGCGATTTAAGCATTGACGGCGCTCCCGCCGCCTGCACTCCGTACACTTTAACCGACGGCTTGAGAGTTTTTAAGGTGTAGGCAATTCCGGATATAAGTCCGCCGCCGCCTATCGGTACTATTACGGCGTCAAGGTCGGGCACCTGTTCTATAAGCTCAAGCGCTATCGTTCCCTGACCTGCGATTACGTCCTCGTCGTCAAAGGGGTGAATAAACGTATAGCCCTTTTCGTCACGCAAGCTTATCGCCTTTTTGTATGCGTCGTCGTAAACTCCCTCGACAAGACACACCTCTGCGCCATAGCTTTTCGTTGCCTCAACCTTGGAAATGGGCGCTCCGTCGGGAAGACATATAACCGCCTTTATGCCGTTTTTCTGTGCGGAGAGCGCAACGCCCTGCGCGTGATTTCCTGCGGAGCAGGCTATAACGCCTCTTGCCTTCTCCTCATCGGTAAGGCGGGACATTTTGTAGTACGAGCCTCTTACCTTGAATGAGCCGGTTATCTGTAAATTTTCGGTTTTCAGATAAAGCTGTAAGCCCTTTTTGAGTTTCGGCGCATAAATTACGTCGGTTTTGCGCACCACGTCCTTGAGAGCGTAGCTTGCGCGGTAAACGTTATCGAGTGTAAGCATTTTGTTTTTCCCCTTTATTTATCGGATACTTCCGTTTTTTCCTGCATAAGACTATCTATAAATTGCTCGGCACATCTTGCGGAGCGATATCCTCTTTTAAGGGCAAACGCCTCGGCACGTGTGTCTAATTCCGCCTCGGATTTTTCTATTCCGTTTTTCTTTGCAAGGTCACTTACGATTTTAAGGTATAGCTTTTTGTCAGGCTTATAGAAGGACACAGTAAGTCCGAATCTTTCCGAAAGTGAGAGCGCCTCCTGAACGGTATCGTTTCTGTGCACGTCATCCCCGTCACGCTCCGAAAAGGTTTCCCTTACTATATGACGCCTGTTGCTCGTTGCATATATAACGGCGTTTTCCGCCTTGCAGGTTGCGGAGCCTTCAAGCGCCGCCTTTAACATATTGAAATTGTCGTCGCTCTTTTCAAAAGAGAGATCGTCTATGAAAATTATAAATTTCAGAGGATTGCCGCTTATCTTGTCCATAACCTCGGGCAAAAGGAAAAGCTGATCCTTCCTTAACTCTATTAAGCGAACGCCGTCTTTGTAAAATGCGTTGGCTACGGCTTTTACGGTTGAGGATTTACCCGTGCCCGCATCACCGTATAAAAGCACGTTTGCGGCGGGATAGCCGCTAACGAACGACCTTGTGTTCTTTATAACCTCGCCGCGCTCCGCCTCGTATCCTATAAAGTCGTCAAGAGAAATCTTGTCCGCCTCACAAATAGGCTCCGCTTCTCCGCTTTTGGATATGCGGAACATAGGATTTGCGGAAAATATGCCGTATCCGTACGAGGATATATTTTCAAGGCGTTTTTCGTATTCTTTTGAAATATCGACACTCCCCGAGTCAAAATCGGAAATTGCGATTTCTGCGCCTATATCCGATGCAAAGTCACGCGAGGTAAGAGATGCAAACTCCGAAAAGATTTCAAGCTCTCTTTTAACGGACAAAACCATTTTATCGTTTATCGGTTTCTTTTGCGCAATGCTCTTTATATACACGTTTTCGTCCTCGAAAACGCACCTCGCAACGATTGCCGAAAGGTCCGCGCCGCCCTCGTATATCAAAGACACGAAAGCGGAATAGTTGCGTATCTTTTCTTCATCGGTCGCTCTTTCGCTCATATACTTGAAAAACGACTTGAAAATCGGCTTTTCGAGCACCTTTTCAAACACGCTTACCGACGCAAGCTTTACGCATACGTCTTTTAGCCTGTACTCCGACATATTTTTCACCTCTGTTGGTCTTTTTGCCGACACGTGTCGGCTATTTTTATATTTTTTGTATTTCTTCTATTATCTTATCCGTCATTTCGTCGGTGGAAAGCGGGTTTTCTCCGTGCGCTATGTCTGCGGTGCGCCACCCTGCGTAAAGCACTTTGTCAACGGCGTTTACTATGCAATCCGACTCCTCTTTTAATGAGAAGGAGTAAAGGAGCATCATTGCCGCCGAGAGTATCGTGGCTATCGGGTTTGCTATATTTTTGCCTGCAATATCCGGTGCGGAGCCGTGAATAGGCTCGTAAAGTCCTCTCTTTGTTTCGCCGAGAGAAGCGGAGGGGAGCATACCTATCGAGCCCGTTATCTGCGACGCCTCGTCGGAGAGTATGTCACCAAACATATTTGACGTTACTATTACGTCAAACTGCGACGGGTTACGCACAAGCTGCATAGCGGCGTTATCCACAAGCATATCCGAGCACTCAACCTCGGGGTAGTCCTTTGCCATTTCGTGAACGGTCTTTCTCCACAGCCTTGAGGTTTCAAGAACGTTTGCTTTATCTATACTCGTAAGCTTGCCTCTGCGCACTTTTGCGGTTTCAAAGGCAACCTTTGCTATACGCTCTATTTCCATAAGGCTATACGCTTCCGTATCGTACGCCTCGTAGCCGTACTTGCCCTCTCTCGTTCCGCGCTCACCGAAATAAATTCCTCCCGTAAGCTCTCTTACTATCATTATATCGAAGCCTTTTTCAACTATATCCTCTCTTAAAGGGCTGTCGCTTTTTAGCGCGGGATAGAGCTTTGCGGGTCTTAAATTCGTAAAAAGCCCCATTTTTTCTCTTATTCCGAGCAGAGCCTTCTCGGGTCTGCAATTACCCGAAAGGTTATCCCACTTCGGTCCTCCGACGGCACCTAAAAGCACCGAATCGGAAGCGAGGCAACCCTCGACGGTTTCTTTGGGAAGCGGCTCTCCGTAGTTATCTATTGCGTAGCCGCCTATTGCATAAGGTGTAAATTCAAACACGTGGCCGTACTTTTTGCCGATTTCTTCAAGCACTCTTACCGCACTGTCCACAATTTCCGGTCCTATGCCGTCGCCTTTCAGAAGTCCTATTTTGTATTTCATAAAAATCTCCGTTTCGGTAAATTACTTTATATCGCCCTTCTTGACAGATTCTACAAGTCCGCCGTTTGCTATTATCTTTTGTATAAACTCGGGAAACGGTTGTACCTTGAACTGTTTTCCGTTTGTTACGTCGTAAATTATTCCGTTATCAAGGTCTGCCTCGACGGTATCGCCGTTTTCTATTGCGCCCGCCGCCTCGGGACACTCGACTATGGCAAGCCCTATGTTTATGGAATTGCGGTAAAATATCCTTGCAAAGCTCTTTGCTATGACAAGCGATATTCCGCTTTCTTTTATTGCGATGGGTGCGTGTTCTCTTGACGAGCCGCAACCGAAGTTATTGCCCGCCACCATTATATCGCCCGCTTTTACCTTGTTTTTGAAGTCCTTATCGATATCCTCCATACAGTGAGAGGCAAGTTCTTTTTTGTCTATCGTATTCAGATACCTTGCGGGGATTATTACGTCGGTATCGACGTTGTCGCCGTATTTTATTACCTTACCCGAAAACTTCATTTTTCCACCCCGTATTCTTTCATTATGACGGCAGGGTCGGCAATTTTACCTGCTACCGCGCTTGCTGCCGCTACCGCAGGGCTTGCAAGATATACCTCGGAGGTAACATCGCCCATACGCCCGACAAAGTTGCGGTTTGTGGTTGCCACCGCGCGCTCTCCTGCGGCAAGTATGCCCATATATCCGCCAAGGCACGGTCCGCAGGTCGGAGTTGACACAACGCAACCGCTTTCTATAAATATTTTGACAAGTCCCGTTTCAACCGCTTTAAGATAAATATCCTGCGTTGCGGGAATTACTATGGCGCGGACGTTTTTTGCCACCTTTTTGCCCTTTAATATTTCTGCGGCTTCAAAAAGGTCCTTGTATTGTCCGTTCGTGCACGAGCCTATGACTACCTGGTCTATCTTTATATCGCCTATCTCGTCAAAGGTATGAGTATTTTCGGGCAGATGCGGAAATGCAACCGTCGATTTTATCTTTGAGAGGTCTATTTCATACTCGGCGTCGTATTTTGCGTCTTCGTCCGCCTTGTAAATCTTTATTTCTCTGTCGGAGTGTTCGTTTATGTAAGAAACGGTTTTCTCGTCAACCTCGAAAATTCCGTTTTTCGCCCCCGCCTCGATTGCCATATTGCAAACCGTCAGTCTGTCGTAAACAGAGAGTGAGGAAACACCCTCTCCCGTAAACTCCATTGACTTGTAAAGTGCGCCGTCAACGCCTATCATTCCTATTATGTGAAGGATAAGGTCCTTGCCGGAAACGTACTTGTTCAGTTTTCCTTTAAGAACGAACTTTATGGCGGAGGGCACCTTGAACCAAGCCTTGCCCGTTGCCATGGCGCAAGCCATATCCGTCGAGCCGACGCCCGTTGAAAAAGCGCCCAAGGCTCCGTACGTACAGGTATGAGAATCGGCACCGACTACCACGTCGCCTGCGACGACAAGTCCTTTTTCGGGTAAAAGAGCGTGCTCTATGCCCATTCTGCCAACGTCGTAAAAGTGAACTACCTCGTGCTCGTTACAGAAATCACGGCACATTTTACATTGAACTGCCGCCTTTATATCCTTGTTCGGCGCAAAGTGATCCATTACCATTGTCACCTTGTTTTTATCGAAAACGTCTTTTGCACCTATGCGGTCAAATTCCCGTATTGCAACGGGTGACGTTATATCGTTGCCGAGTACCCTGTCAACGCTTGCGAGTATGAGTTGACCTGCCTCAACGCTGTCAAGCCCCGCGTGCGCGGCGAGTATTTTTTGCGTCATTGTCATAGACATATAAAAATCCTTTCAGAAGGTAAAACTTATCTGTTTATTATAGCGCCCTTGTCTGCCGAGCTTACCGACTCCGAGTATCTTTTAAGATAGCCCGTT
>CAMGRB010000058.1 GCA_946061315.1 uncultured Clostridia bacterium
ATGCACTATACGTATACGCAAACACATTACAAATTATAGCAAAAATGACTTTCGATTTCAACACATTTTATTAAAAACAGAAAAAAATTTCAAAACTCCTTTTTTTGCTTGACACGGGAGCGCGCATTTGATATAATCTATTATTATATATTTGTGATCCAAAGAGGTGGCGAAAATGCTCGAAATTTCAAATAAGACGAATCTGCTTGAGCAGAAGTCGTATAAATATCAGCTTCAGGACGTAGAGGAGCCTAATCTCTACCGCGACATATACAGTTACGATGAAGTGCCGAAGGTGCCGTTTAACCACAGGAGAGTGCCTATGGGTATGCCCGAGGAGATATGGATAACCGACACTACCCTGCGTGACGGTCAGCAGGCGGTTGAGCCTTATACCGTCGAGGAGATTGTCGAAATTTATAAACTGCTCGCGCGCCTCGGAGGTCCGAAAGGTCTTATAAGGCAGACGGAATTTTTCATATACAGCAAAAAAGACAGAGAGGCCGTTGAAAAGTGCCAGGAGCTTGGGTACAAATTTCCCGAAATAACGACGTGGATACGTGCTAATAAAGAGGACTTCAAGCTCGTGCGCGATCTTGGAATAAAGGAAACGGGCATACTTGTGAGTGCCTCGGACTATCACATATTCAAAAAGTTAAAAATGACGCGCCGTGAGGCTATGAATTTATATCTTTCCTCCGTTGCGGAGGCTTTTGAGGCGGGTATCCGCCCGAGATGCCATCTCGAAGACATAACCCGTGCGGACTTTTACGGCTTTGTCGTTCCGTTTGTAAACGAGCTTCAGAAAATGTCCGAGGACGCGGGTATCCCCGTAAAGATACGTGCGTGTGACACTATGGGCTACGGAATACCTTATACCGAGGTTGCCCTGCCCCGAAGCGTTCCCGGTATTATTTACGGTTTGCAGCACTACTCCGACGTGCCGAGCGATATGCTTGAATGGCACGGTCACAACGATTTTTACAAGGCTGTTGCAAACGCATCTACCGCCTGGCTCTACGGAGCTTCTGCAGTCAACTGTTCTCTGCTCGGCATAGGAGAGCGCACGGGAAATATTCCGCTTGAGGCTATGGTATTCGAGTACGCTTCCTTGCGCGGAACTCTTGACGGAATGGACACGACGGTAATTACCGAAATTGCGGAATTTTTCAAAAAGAAGATAGGTTATGAAATTCCTCCGATGACGCCGTTTGTCGGCTCAAGCTTCAACGTGACCAAGGCGGGTATTCACGCGGACGGGCTTTTGAAGGACGAGGAGATTTACAATATATTCAATACAAAGAAGCTTCTTAACAAGACGGCGGGCGTTTCCATAACCAAGACCTCGGGGCTTGCGGGAATTGCGTACTGGATAAATCAGCATTACGAATTGCCCGAGGATAAGGCGGTAGACAAAAGAGATCCGCTCGTTCTTGCCGTAAAGACGTGGGTTGACGCTCAATATGACGAAGGGCGCCAGACCGCTATAACCGACCACGAGATAGAAACGAAGATAGCGGAATTTTCAAAAGAACTGTAAAAGGAGAACAAAATGGGACTTACAATAGCGCAAAAGATTATAAAAGAGCATCTTGTAAGCGGTAAGATGGTAGCGGGCGAGGAGATCGCTTTGAGAATAGACCAGACGCTAACGCAAGACGCAACGGGCACTATGGCGTACCTCGAATTTGAGTCGATAGGCATAGAAAGAGTGCGTACAAAGCTCTCCGTTGCATATATAGACCACAACACGTTGCAGTCCGGATTTGAAAACGCGGACGACCACAGATACATTCAGTCCGTTGCGAAGAAATACGGAATAAGATTTTCGCGTCCCGGAAACGGCATATGCCATCAGGTACACCTTGAAAGATTCGGCGTGCCGGGAATGACGCTCATAGGCTCGGACAGCCACACCCCGACGGCAGGCGGTATCGGTATGCTCGCCATGGGCGCGGGCGGACTTGACGTTGCCGTTGCAATGGGCGGCGGAGCTTACTATATAACGATGCCCAAAATGTATAAAGTAAACCTTACGGGCAAGCTCAACGATTGGGTGAGCGCAAAGGACGTAAGCCTTGAAATACTGCGCATACTCTCCGTAAAGGGCGGTGTCGGAGCAATTATAGAATGGGGCGGCGAGGGAATAAAAACTCTTTCCGTGCCGGAGCGCGCGACGATAACCAATATGGGGACGGAGCTCGGGGCAACGACCTCGATATTCCCGTCCGACGAGGTAACGAGAGAATTTCTCAAAGCACAGGGCAGAGAGAAAGATTTCGTGCCGCTTTCAAGCGACCCCGACGCAGTTTACGACAGAGTGATAGATATAGATCTTTCAAAGGTGGAGCCTCTGCTTGCCTGCCCTCACAGTCCCGACAACGTAAAAAGCGTTACGGAGCTTGCGGGAACGAAGATAGACCAGGTATGTATAGGCTCGTGCACGAACTCCTCGCTTCGCGATATGTTAAGAGTTGCAAGTATGTTAAAGGGCAAAACGGTTGCCGACAGCGTAAGCCTCTCGGTTTCTCCCGGTTCAAAGCAGGTGCTTTCAATGCTTGCGGACTGCGGCGCGCTCTCCGATATTCTGGCATCCGGCGCAAGAGTGCTTGAATGTGCGTGCGGTCCCTGTATAGGTATGGGCTTCTCGCCTAATTCCAAGGGCGTTTCGCTGCGAACTTTCAACAGGAACTTCGAGGGCAGAAGCGGCACGAAGGACGCCTCCGTTTACCTCGTATCACCCGAAATTGCGGTAGCTTCCGCACTTACGGGATATATAACCGACCCGAGAACGATGGGCGCTTACGAAAAGATAGAGCTGCCCGAAAAATTCAAGATCAACGACAGCGCGGTGCTCATGCCGGCTTCTCCCGAGGAAGCAAAGGACGTTGTGGTGGTAAGAGGTCCCAACATAAAACCCTTCCCCGAAACGCATCCGCTTGAGGACAAGATAAGTGCGGAGCTTACGCTTAAAGTCGGCGACAATATAACCACGGACCACATTATGCCTGCGGGCGCCAAGATACTTCCCTACCGTTCAAATATTCCTTATCTCTCGAAATTCTGTTTCGCCGTGTGTGACGAAACGTTTTCAGAAAGAGCAAAGGCGGCGGGAAAGAGCTTTATCGTCGGCGGCTCGAACTACGGTCAGGGCTCGTCAAGAGAGCACGCAGCACTCGTTCCGCTGTATCTCGGCGTTCGGGCGGTAGTGGCAAAGAGCTTTGCAAGAATACATGCGGCAAACCTCATAAATGCGGGAATACTTCCGTTGACGTTTGAAAATCCTGACGATTACGACAAGTGTGTTCAGGGAGAAAATATGACGCTTGAGAACGTTTTTGACGGAATGGAAAAAGGCAGAATTATCCTTAAAACCGACAAATACGAAATTCCGCTTACCTGCCACTATACAAAAAGACAAATCGACATACTTAAAGCGGGCGGACTTCTCGCTTATACGAAAGGGGAATAAAAATGGAAGAACAGATAAAGGTTGCAACGGAAAAATTCGAATCTCTTTTGCGCGCGCAGATAGAAAGAGCGCAAAAAATGGAGGAAAACCCCGTAAAGAAGGATTTTTCCAAAGCGGATAAAATAATAATCGGCGTTTGCGGCGGCGACGGAATAGGTCCCGTTATAACAAACGAGGCGGTAAAGGTTCTTAACGCTCTTTTGGAGGACGAGATAAAGTCCGGCAAAATAGATATAAGAGTGATAGACGGTCTTACGATAGAAAGAAGACTTGAGAGGGGCGAGGCAGTTCCCTCCGACACTCTTGCGGAAATAAAGAAATGCGACGTTTTGCTCAAAGGTCCGACAACGACCCCGAAGGGTGGAACGATGGAGAGTGCCAACGTTGCTTTAAGACGTGAGCTTGACCTCTATGCAAACGTAAGACCCGTGTCCGTTCCCGAAAAGAACATAGACTGGATATTCTACCGTGAAAATACGGAGGGTGAGTACGTTCTCGGCTCAAAGGGAGTTGAAATTGACGGCGTTTTAGCTTTTGATTTCAAGGTAACTACCGACAAGGGAACGAAAAGAATTGCCCGCGCCGCATTCGAGTATGCAAAGAACAACGGCAAAAACAACGTGGCAATAGTGACCAAAGCCAACATTATGAAAAAGACGGACGGCAAGTTCTCAAAGCTCTGCCACGAGGTTGCCGAGGAATATCCCGATATAACCGCAGAAGATTGGTACATTGATATAATGTCCGCAAACCTTGTAAACCCCGCACTTCAATCGAAGTTCCAGGTGTTCGTCCTGCCCAATCTCTACGGCGATATAATAACCGACGAGGCGGCACAGATACAGGGTGGCGTCGGAACGGCGGGAAGCGCGAGCATAGGCGACAAGTACGCAATGTTCGAGGCTATACACGGCTCTGCTCCGAGAATGGTTGAACGCGGTGCCGCAGCATATGCAAATCCCACAAGCATGATAAAGGCTGCCGAAATGCTCCTTCGCCATATATGCAGGACGAAAGAGGCAGACAGGCTTGAAAAGGCACTTACCGTCTGCACCGAAACCGAAAAGAAAATCGAGATTACGCGTGACTGCAAGGGTGCTACCTGCTCCGAGTTCGGCGACTATATAATAGAAACGCTGAAAAGATTTTAACCGTATTCTTTGCTCCGATCGAGCATAAAATAAAACGTGAAAAGGAGAATAAATATGAAACAGCTTTCAAAGAAAATTCTCGACACTTATAATTTCTGGCGCAATAATGATTTCTTCGACGAAAAGACGAGAGATGAGCTCAATGCCAATCTGACCGACGAGGAAATTGAGGACCGCTTCTGGCGTGATCTTGAGTTCGGCACGGGCGGACTGCGCGGAGTAATGGGCGCAGGAACGAACAGAATGAACAAGTACATTATAAGAAAGGCAACGAGAGGATTTGCAAACTACTTAAACGACAAGTACGGCAAAGACGTATCAAAGGGCGTTGCAATAGGCTTCGATTCAAGAAATCACTCGGACGAGTTTGCCCTTGAAGCCGCACGCACGATGGCGGCGGCGGGAATCCCCGTTTACCTCTATGACGACATTATGCCGACCCCTGTTCTCTCCTTTACCGTAAGAGAGCTCGGCTGCGTCGGCGGAATTGTAGTAACGGCAAGCCACAACCCGAAGGAATACAACGGTTACAAGGTGTATAACGACGAGGGTTGCCAGGTATTGATTGACGACGCAAACAAAATAATCTCCTACGTAAACGCAATAGACGATATAACCGCAATTCCCGTAGCAAACGAGGCGGCGGCAAGAGATGCGGGTATTATAAATCACGTTCCCGCAGACGTTATTGACAAATTCTGCGAGGCGGTAAAGGCGCAGGCGCACGATATAGGAGAAAAGAGCGCAAAAATTATCTACACTCCCCTTCACGGAACGGGAAATAAGCCCGTTCGCAGAGTTCTTTCCGAGCTCGGCTATGACGTAACGGTCGTAAAGGAGCAGGAAAAGCGTGACGGCAACTTCCCTACCGTCGTATCCCCCAACCCCGAAAACGCGGAGGCGCTTTCGCTCGGTATAAAGCTCTGTGAGGAAACGGGCTCCGACCTTATTTTCGGAACAGACCCCGACTGCGACAGGGTGGGTATTGCCGTAAATACAAAAGACGGCATGAAGCTTCTGACAGGCAACCAGGTCGGCGCTTTGCTTGTCGATTACGTCATAAAGATGAACAAAGCAAAGCTAGGCGAAAAATCAACGGTTATAAAGACGATAGTGACGAGCGAGCTTGGCGCGGTAATAGCAAAGAGCAACGGACTCAAAGTTATAGAAACTTTGACGGGCTTTAAGTTTATCGGCGAGCAGATAGGCATTTTTGAAAAGACGGGCTCGGGTGATTTCGTTATAGGCTACGAGGAGAGCTACGGCTACCTTGTGGGCACCCACGCAAGAGATAAGGACGCCGTCGTTTCCTCTATGCTCATTTGCGAGATGACCTCGTACTACAAAAATCAGGGCAAGACGCTTATCGACGTTATGAATGAAATATACGCAAAATACGGATACTTCCTCGACAAGCTCGATTCGTTCACCCTTACGGGCATTGACGGAGTTCAGAAAATAGGCAAGATAATGGAGGAGATGAGAGGCAAAGGAACCGCCCTTATCGACGGCATTGTCAAGGTTTATGACTACGAAAAGGGCATTGACAACCTGCCCGTATCCGACGTTTTGAAATTCGTATTTGAGGACGGCTCGTGGATAGCCATTCGTCCTTCGGGAACGGAGCCGAAAATCAAGGTTTACTACTCCGTAAAGGGCAACGACAGAGCGCACGCCGAAAAAGTTCTCGAATCACGCAGAGGCGTAATAAACGAAATAATAAACGGTTAATTTATAAAAAGAAGTAAAATCGTCACGGAGATTTTACTTCTTTTTTATTGCATTATATTTCCTTTTGTGATATTCTAATATTTGAGAGCATCGCTTCTCTTTTAGTTATCGGAGGATATTTTAATGAAAAAAAGTTCACGTATCCTCATCCTTGTGCTTAATACCGTTTTTTGCGCGGTGATAATTGCCGCCATGGCGGTATTTATGAACGAATGGGGAGCATTTTTGCAGGTATTGGTATATGCGACAACCGCCTTGTCGCTCGTCCTTGGCTTCGTATTTTTCTTTTGCCGTAAAGACTCTTTGCTAAAGTCACTTTTCGTACTTACCGTATGCCTTTTTATACTTATCGCCGTAATAATAACGACAAATCAGGTGGCGCACCTTGACAAGTACCCCGACGACAGCGCAAAAATAGAAAGAATAGTCGAAATTATAAACTCAAGCGGAGCTTTCGGCAAAATAGTCTACGTTCTTTTGCAGGTGCTTCAGGTTGTTTTGCTTCCCTTGCCCGCCGTTATATTCTATATTCCCGGGGCTATGATATGGGGGCCTCTTACCGCCACCGTTCTTGCCTCGATAGGAGTTCTTACGGGGTGTATAATATCGTTTTTTGTCGGTCGTATATTCGGAAAAAAGGTCGCTATATGGATAGTCGGCAAGGAACAGACCGAGAAATATTGCGAAATACTCGGAAAAAACGGGAATGTTCCCTTTGCCATAATGCAGATACTTCCCTTCTTCCCCGACGATATTCTTTGCATAATTGCGGGGATAAGCAATATGAGCTTTACGTTTTTTATAGTTTCGATGGCGATAATACGCCCGATAATAATAGCGATTTACTGCTTCTTCGGCAGCGGCGTTATAATTCCGTTTTCGGGCTGGGGAATCCCCGTCTGGATAGCGATTTTCGCCGTCATAATCGCGCTTTCGGTGCTTTATCTTAAAAACCGCGAAAAAATAGAAAACTTCATAACGAGTAAATTCAAAAAATCAAATGACAAAGAAAAAAACGAAAATAAATTCTGAATAATCAAAAATCGGCAACCGTTCGGTTACCGATTTTTATATTTTGAAGCGTGCTCTTTTATCTTTTCAAACGTTTCGTCGCTTATGACGTGTTCCATTTTACAAGCATCCGAGGCGGCGGTTTCCTCCGATACACCGAGTTCCTTCAAAAGCTCTGTTAAAACGTAGTGCCTCTCGTATATTTTCTTCGCTATCTTTTCGCCCGATTCGGTAAGCGTCAGTCCTCCGTCCTTTGCCACGCTTACGTAGCCCGCGTTTTTGAGAATACCTATCGCGCGGCTGACGCTCGGCTTTGAAAAGCCCATATAATCGCACACGTCGACAGACCTTACAAATCCCGTTTTTTCGGATAGAATCAGTATTGTTTCGAGATACATCTCTCCCGATTCCTG
>CAMGRB010000059.1 GCA_946061315.1 uncultured Clostridia bacterium
ATATACTCTCAACGCGCCGAGGTATTAAACGGTGCCGACCTTAAATCGAAGATAGAAAATATGATAAGATCGACCGTATCCGATGCGGTCGAGGCTCATACGCTCGGCGAGAGGGAGCATTGGGATATTGAAGGGCTCAAGCAGAAATATATGGGGCTTCTTTGCACCGAGGACGATTTCAAGGAAGGAAAGCTTGACAGGCACGAGATAGAAAATACTCTTACCGAGCGTGCAATATCGCTCTGGAACAGTAAGGATGAACTTTTCGGCGAGCAGGTTGCAAGGGAAGTTGAAAGAGTAATTCTTTTGCGCAACGTTGACGAGAAGTGGATGGATCACCTCGAGGCAATGGACGATTTGCGCGAGAGCATAGGGCTTCAAGCGTACGCACAGAGAGATCCGTTAAACGAATATAAGATAGCTGGCGCCGACCTCTTTGACGAAATGGTCCTTTCGATAAGGGACGATACGGTAAGAGGAATCCTTTCGGCAATGCCAAAAGCACAGCCCATAAAGAGAGTACAGATAGCAAAGCCGAGCGAGGAGGGCTTTATGAATTTCGGGGCAAGGAAAAAGGTGTCCCGTCCCGCGTCCCCGTCGCCCGTCAGGGTAGATAACAAGGTCGGCAGGAACGACCCGTGCCCGTGCGGAAGCGGCAAAAAATATAAGAAGTGTTGCGGGGCGCCCACCTCTCAAAGCGGAGAATAAGATGGGCTTCGGAGTTCTTTTTATCGGATTTTTTCTTGCATATGCAGGCTCGTTTACGCCGCTTGCGGTATTTACCTACATTTTAGGTACGGGAGTTATCCTTTATTCGCTCAAAAAACTCATATTTGAAAACAAGTTGTTTCTTTGCTCGGCAATACTTGCCGTGTTGCTTGAGCTTGTGAGTATGGCGTACCTTATAATGTACGTTTTCGGCTTTCACGGCGTTAAAATCTTCAATATTCTGCTTACCGTTCAGAGCATACTCGCAACCGTACTTGCCGCATCGCTCTCGGCTGCAATTATTGTAATTTCAAAAAGCCTTGCGCTCACGAAAATACAGGCGAAATCAACGGTAGATATTGCATTTATAGCACTCTACCTTGTTTCTTCGCTCATACTTTCGTTTGTAAAATCCGAAGCTGTTCTTGCGCGCCTCGGTCTTGTTTCATTCATACTTAAAATACTTTACGTTGCGCTTTCGCTTTTTGTGATATTCAACTGCTATATGAGGATATGTTATGAGGGCGACGAGAATATGCAGGGTAAAAATTCATTCGCTCCTTTCCGTTATCTCAACGATAAATTAAACGACGCTATGGATAAAGGAAAAGATAAGAAAGGGAAGAAAAAATGAAAAAGCGGTATTTTGTACTTGCCTCGATATTTCTGTTTAATCCCGTAGTAAGTATAGTCGACGTTTTGCCCGATTTTTTTGCATATCTTTTTCTTATGATGGCACTCTCGAAGGCAAAATATCTTTTTGACAACGTTGGCGACGCATACGACGCTCTTAAAAAGATGCTTACGATATCGTTTTTTAAGACCGTATGTATGTTTCTTCTCCCGTTTGTTGACGAAACGATGGCGCTTGTTTTCTCGTTCACGTTCGGACTTGTTGAAATAATATACGCAATACCCGCATTTACAAAGCTTTTCGATTCGTTGTCATATGCTTCTTTAAGGGACGTCGGGGAGGGCACGCTTGTAAAGAACAGCGACAAGGTAAAGAGAGTAACGGTAGTGTTTTTCATAACGAAAACGGTGCTTGCTTCCTTGCCCGACGCAACGGCGCTTTCGCTCAACGATATAGGGGAAATGACGCTTATTGAATTTCGCCCGATGCTCTTTGTTCTGTCGTCGTTTTTCTCCGTTATTTTCGGCATAATATGGCTTGTTATCTGGATCAGATATTTTTCGGGATTTTTCAAAAACGGAACTTTTTCCGATAAGATAAACGATGAGTTTTGCGAGAAAATACTACCCAAAAAAGCGATGCTTGCGTCCAAGGATTTCATAACGGCGCTCTTTATTGTGGCGGCGGGCGGATTTTTCATTCTGGATTTTTCTCTGCTCAACGTAAACGTGATAAACGACGGTGTGTTTTCCATTGTCGCTTCGCTTGCGCTTTTGTTCCTTCTTAAGCGGAAGAGAATTAAGACAGGACCCTTGCTTTACTCGTTTTTCGGGGTATCGCTTTTACATATTGTTTTCAGCGTTCTTGAAACCGTGTTCACCATAAAATATTTCGATAAATACGATATAAAAAGCATGATGACCAATTCGGACGCCGAGGATATGTACCTTCGCGTCGAGTTGTTCGCCGTTCTTTCATCGGTCGCCCTTGTCTTTGCGGTCGTTTTGATACTCCTGCTTGTAAGGAAATATTCGCTCGTCGCCGTAAAAGAGAACCGTGAGTTCTTTTCTGAACACAGGATAGATGATTTTTCAAAAGAATACGCTTTACAACTCAATAAAAAGTCAATTCTCACACTCGTCTGGACGCTTGTTGCCGCAGGATTTTATATCTTTTACGTGTTCTCAAAAATGTATTACGATTTCTTAATAGTTGTAAATCCGATAACGGAAATTGTATTTGCAATATCCTTTGCAACCACACTCAACTTTACTTCCGATAACGTATATAAAACCATAGAAAAATACTCGTAAAAGCATAATTATCGACACGTCAAGGCACTTTTTACGAAATAAAGTAAAAAATCATAAAGGAGAAATAAAGATGTCAAAAAAGGTTATAATCATCTCCTCGTCACCGAGGAAAAACGGAAATTCAGACACTCTCGCGGCAGAATTTGAAAAAGGAGCCGTCTTTGCAGGCAACACCGTCGAGAAAATAAACGTAAGGGAGCTTGACCTTAAATTCTGTATCGGCTGCCAATACTGTCAGACCCACGGCACATGTGTGCAAAAGGACTCAATGAACGGACTGTACGAAAAAATACAGAACGCCGACGTTATCGTTTTTGCAACCCCCGTCTATTATTACGCCGTGTCGGGACAACTCAAAACCTTCCTCGATAGATTAAATCCGCTTTATCCGAGAGATAACAAGTTCAAGGACGTATATCTTTTAGCCTCTGCCGCAGATGAGATCGAACATACTTTTGACGGGGCAGTAAAGGATATAAACGGCTGGATAGAGTGCTTTGACGGCGTACGCTTGGCAGGTACGGTCTTTGCTTACGGAGTTAACGGAGTAAAGGATATACAGGGCAGAAAAGAGCTAAAAGAAGCGTACGATATGGGGCGCTCCGTCTGAAACCGAAATACCGAAGCCAAATAAAGTGCTTTAAGGCTCAAAAATACATATTTACATCGGACGTAAATACCTATAAAATAATTTTTCACAATTTTGAAAAAAGGTATTGACAAACGGGTGGCAAATGTGTAAAATATAAATCGTGACACGCAAAAGCGGTCGCAAAAGGACCAGTAGCTCAGTTGGTTAGAGCTACCGGCTCATAACCGGTCGGTCCGGGGTTCGAGTCCCTGCTGGTCCACCAAAACAAAAGAGCACCTTCGGGTGCTCTTTTGTTTTGATAGAAATCTTCACGCAGGGACTCGAACGAGCACGTGGACCCCCAAAACTCGCACACTCGTTTCGGGGAACCCCTACGCGTTAAAAAAACAACTCGGGGAGTTGTTTTTAGCGATGACCGAAGGCTTTTGCAAGGCACAAGGAAAAAATGCGCACAAATTGCCTTGCAAAAGTCAAGAGCGCAGTCCCTGCTGGTCCACCAAAACAAAAGAGCACCTTCGGGTGCTCTTTTGTTTTGATAGAAATCTTCACGCAGGGACTCGAACGAGCACGTGGACCCCCAAAACTCGCACACTCGTTTCGGGGAACCCCTACGCGTTAAAAAAACAACTCGGGGAGTTGTTTTTAGCGATGACCGAAGACTTTTGCAAGGCATAAAGAAAAAATATGCACAAATTGCCTTGCAAAAGTCAAGAGCGTAGTCCCTGCCGGTAATGATAAAACAAAGCCGAGCACTTTTAGTGTTCGGCTTTGTTTTATCAGCTAAATTTGCGTATCGCAAACTAAATTGAGCAATCCAGGTTAAATTTCAAACGGCGGGACGGTCAAGACCGTCCCCTACTAAATCGGCTACGCCGGCTAAAATGCAAATTTAATTTAGCTTTATGAAATAAAATTTAGCTATGGAGCAAAGCGGAATAATTTAGCTATCACGAAGTGATAATTTAGCCTTGCGTTTTTCCTTCCGCCGTTTTGTATGGCGTCCGTTTCAAAGGCGGCAGAGAAGCCCTTTGAGTTATTTCTGCTTTTTTTACGTAATTGAATGATTGAAAATTCTAATGTATAATGAAGAAAAGGAGGAAATAAGAATTTATTTTCAGTCAAAAAGGTATAGAATAAGCCGCATAGATAAAATGCGGCATTTTTTATTAAAGCGGGAGGAATAAGAAAATGAAGTATAAAGAATGGTTGTGCGAGTGGCTTGAAAATTATATCAGACCGTCGTCAAAAGCAAGGACTTATACAAGGTACGTTGAAATAGTAAATCAGCATATAAACGGGGATCTGGGCGAGTATGAAATGGACGGTATTACCCCTATTATCATACAAAGATTTGTTACGCAGCTCTCAAGAAGCGGAAATCTTAAAACCGGTAAAGGACTTTCCCCCAACTCCGTAAATTCCGTTATAAACGTTGTGCAAGGCTCTCTTGAAACCGCCAATAGAATGGGAGTTTGCAACCAAAACGCAGCCGATAAAATCAAGCGACCAAAAATAAGTGAAAAGCAGATTACGTGTTTTACCCCTGCGGAGCAGAAAAAGATTGAACAGTACATCAAAAACAAGAACGACCCCAAACTGTTTGGCATTATTCTATGTCTTTATTCAGGGTTAAGGATTGGAGAATTGCTTGCGTTAGAGTGGGCAGATGTTGATTTTACGAAAGGCGAATTGCGAGTGAACAAAACCTGCTACGACGGCAAAGACAAAGACGGTGTTTTTAAGAGAATCACAGATATTCCTAAAACGCAATCTTCTATACGCACCATTCCATTACCGAGGCAATTTATGCCATTGCTCCGTGAAACAAAAAGAAAAAGCCACTCGATATACATTGTATCGAATGGCAAAAAGCCTATTTCAATCAGATCATATCAGCGAATCTTCGCATTATTGCAAAAGAAAATTGAAATACCGCAGCGTGGGTTCCATTCTTTGCGACATACCTTTGCAACTCGTGCCTTGGAATGCGGAATGGATGTAAAGACCTTGTCGGAAATACTCGGTCACAAATCTCCGACCGTAACCCTGAATCGTTACGTTCACTCTCTTATGGAGCATAAGAAAGATATGATGAACAAACTCGGCAAAATACTGTAAATATCCGCCTATTAGTGTAATAGGTGGATATAAACAAGATAATTATAGCAAAAAAAGGAACTTTAGTCAATATGTTTCTCGAATATTTTACATATTTTGCGTGAAAAAATTCATTTTTTTACCGATAAAATGGATTATTAAGTTTCAAACAACCTCCTATTACACTAATAGATGGTCAAAAATATAGAAATTTTTCATCTATGGAGGACGCACAAAATGGCTCAAATCGCGGAAATCATCAAATATGAAGGCGACAATAGCACCTTTATATGGAAGCATCCTTGTGAAGATTTTAACAGCTTGACACAGTTAATCGTTCATGAGTCGCAAGAAGCTATTTTCTTTTTGAACGGTCAGGCGCTTGATCTGTTTGGCGCAGGCAGATATACGCTTGAAACTCAAAACATTCCGAAACTTGGTAAATATCTGAACCGTACTACCGGTGGAGATACTCCTTTCCATTGCGAGGTGTATTTCATCAACAAGACCGTTCAGATGGCAATCAAATGGGGGACTGACAGTAAAATTCGTTTTATTGAACCGAGTATGGGTATCCCGCTTGAAATCGGTGCCTGCGGTGAAATGAACCTGGAGGTATCCGATTCTCGCCTTTTGCTTTTGAAACTCGTTGGTACGATGAACGGAATTGCATGGGGAGATAGCGGTGCCGGTTTTACAAAATCTATTCAAAACTGCTTCAGACCGTTGATTTCTAACGCTGTTAAGGCCCATCTTACAGGTGCAATAAAGTCACAGAATATCAACATTCTCGAAATCGATGAAAATTTGGAGGCACTTTCCGATGTGCTTCGCGAGAGCATAGTTCCCGGATTTGAAGAATATGGCTTGACCATTCCTCAGTTTTACATTTCCAATGTTGCTCTTCCCGAAAATGACCCTAATTTCCGTCGCCTTCGTGAATTACATACTGTTTCGTTCCAGACAAGAATGATTCAGGCAGAAGCTCTCGTGAAAACAGCTCACGCCGATGCGGAAGCAAGCGTAGTTGCTGCGGAGAGGAAAGCGGCACTTGAGCGCCAAACTACTGAAACCGAAATTGCAAGACGAGCAGCTGAAAGAGACGTTATTCGCGCACAAGCCGAAGCGCAAGCCTCCAAGATTGCCGGTATGGCAGAAGCAGAGGTTATGGCTGCTAAGGGTTACACGCAGAGAGATGTACTCGCTGCGGATGTTCAGAAAGCCTATGCTGAGGGCATTGGGAATATGACTATTAACGGCAGTGGAGGCGGTGTTGCAGGAGATATGATTGGACTTGGCGTAGGTGTGGCAGCCGCTGGTGCTGTTGCTCCTCAACTTGGTGAAATGTTCAAGGGCTTTGCTCCTACTGCTTCCCTAGAAACTCCCGCATCAGGAACAAAATGTGCAAAATGCGGTGCTATGCTCCCTGCAAATGCAAAGTTCTGCCTTGAATGCGGCGAAAAAGCAACTGTTTCCACATCTGCAGAAACGGTTGTATGCCCAGGTTGCGGGAAAACTGTTGCAAAGGGAAAGTTCTGTCCCGAATGCGGATATAAATTCATTACCGTATGCCCTAAGTGCGGAAAGGATGTTCCTATAGGAGCAAAATTCTGCCTCGAATGCGGCGAGAAACTTTGATGGAGGTAGGACGGTATGAAAAACAATTTCAAACTTTATACGATTGGTTGGGCTCTTCTGCTTATTGTTTTCAATGTAATTGCTATTGTTGCCCCCGGTTGGCCGACACTTGAAAAGACCACTCCTTCGTTTTGGATCGGTTATGTCTTCATAAGCGCAGCCTTTATCGGTCAGTTGATTTGTGCGTGGTTTGCGTTCCAGGAAGAAGGCGCAAAGAAAATGTTCTATAATGTTTCTTTGATTACCGTTAGTTATGCAGGATTAGTATTGACGACTGTTGTCGGTTTAATCTGTATGATTGTCACTCCCTTGCCTTATTGGATCGGCGCGATTGTTTGTCCTTTGATTTTGGTTGTCAATATTATTGCTGTTATTAAAACCAAGGCAGCAATTGATCTCGTAACAAGTGTTGATGAGAAGATTGAAAAGGCCACATCTTTCATCTATGACATGAGAGAAGAAAGCGAATCTTTGCTTGCAAGAGCAAAGACAGACGAAGTTAAGGTTGTTTGCAAAAAGGTTCGTGACAGTTTCAAATTCAGCGATCCTATGAGCAATGATGCACTGGAGAAGATTGAATTTCTAATCAGGAATCACTTTGATGCTTTCAAAGAAGCGATTACAGAAGGAAAGATGGATGTTGTCACTTTCGAATCCGAAGAACTTTTGTCTATGATTGCTGAAAGAAACAACAAGTGCAAAAGGATGAAATAATGTAAATATACCTCACTCACTTTTGAATCGGGTAAATAAACTACAATAGTTATTGAGGAAAATT
>CAMGRB010000060.1 GCA_946061315.1 uncultured Clostridia bacterium
AAGGTATCCGATAAGGTATATCACCCCATAAAAGAGAACAGCGAAATATACGACAAGCTCTATCGCGAATACGATCTTCTTCACGATTATTTCGGAAGGGGAGAAAACGACGTTATGAAGCGTTTGAGAGCAATAAGGGCGGACGCAAAGAAGCAGTAAAGCGCCGCTTTTAAGACAATTTATTCTCCAAAATAAAAAAATGAAAAATTTTCATTTTCCTACTTGACAATCTGTCAGAACGGTGGTATAATACTATCAACATATCGGATTGGTAGGTAAATACGAAAATGAAAGGTTTTACGTCTGAAACGAAAATCAAATTCTTTTTTGAGCGATGTTGACCGCCCGAAAGCGTAAAAATAACGGAACAAACTTAAAAATACTATTTTGGTTTTCAAAGGAGAATAATAATTATGTCAAACGTTTATAAATCGGCCGATCAACTTATCGGAAAAACACCCTTACTCGAACTCACTAATACCGAAAAGAAGCTTGGACTCAAAGCGACAATACTCGCAAAGCTCGAATATTTCAATCCTGCCGGATCCGTCAAGGACAGAATTGCAAAAGCAATGCTTGACGATGCGGAAAAGAGTGGAAAATTGAAGCCCGACTCCGTAATAATAGAGCCTACCTCCGGAAATACCGGTATAGGTCTTGCATCTGTTGCTACCGCAAGAGGATACAGAATAATAATAGTAATGCCGGAAACTATGTCGGTTGAACGCCGTCAGCTTATGAAGGCGTACGGTGCGGAGCTTGTGCTCACCGAGGGCGCAAAGGGAATGAAAGGCGCTATCGCCAAGGCAGAGGAGCTTGCCGCAGAAACACCAAACAGCTTTATTCCCGGTCAGTTCGTAAATCCTGCAAACCCCGAGGCTCATTTCCTTACCACAGGTCCCGAAATATATGAGGACACCGACGGAGGGGTTGATATTTTCGTTGCCGGAGTAGGAACGGGCGGAACCGTTACCGGTGTCGGCAAGTACTTGAAGTCAAAGAATCCGAACGTAAAGGTCGTAGCGGTAGAGCCGGCTTCTTCCCCCGTACTTTCAACGGGCGTTGCAGGCTCACACAAAATACAGGGTATAGGTGCCGGATTTGTACCGAAAGTACTCGATACGACGATATATGACGAGATAATCACCGTTGCCAACGAGGACGCTTTTGCAACAGGTAAACTGATAGGTAAAAACGAGGGCGTTTTGGTCGGTATTTCATCGGGTGCTGCCGTATGGGCGGCAATAGAGCTCGCAAAAAGACCGGAAAACGCAGGCAAGAACATAGTAGTTCTTTTGCCCGATACGGGTGACAGATATTTGTCCACACCTCTTTTTGCCGATTGAATTTCAAAAAATAATTATTATGCTTTCGGGGTAATGTCTTTTTCTGATATTACCCCGAAAATGCGGAAAGCGAAGAAAAAATGATACCAACAAGAGAAGAAGCATTTTCGCTTCTGAAAGAATACAATTCGGAGCCTTTTCATATAAAACACTCTCTTACCGTGGAGGGAGTTATGAAATACTTTGCTAAAGAGCTCGGATATGAAAACGAGGAAGAATTTTGGGGTATTGTCGGGCTTTTGCACGACCTCGATTTTGAAAAATACCCGTCTGAACACTGCATAAAAGAGCAGGAAATTATGAGGGAGCGCGGAATTGATGAAAGGATAATCCACGCAACCGCAAGTCACGGATATCAGATAACGGTAGATATAGAGCCGACTCACACAATGGAGAAGGTTCTTTATGCAATAGATGAGCTGACGGGTCTTATAGGCGCGGTCGCCATTATGCGCCCGTCAAAGAGCGTTTCGGACCTCGAGCTCAAATCGGTTAAAAAGAAATACAAAGACAAAAAATTCGCGGCAGGCTGTTCGAGAGAGGTAATAGAGAGAGGAGCCGCAATGCTCGGCTGGGATATCGACACTCTCATTACCGAAACTATCCTCGCTATGAGGGAAACGGACTGCGTGGATTGACGGAGGAATAATGAAAGTTTACGCGGATA
The DNA here is from genome assembly GCA_946061315.1 of uncultured Clostridia bacterium. Classification (GTDB taxonomy): domain Bacteria; phylum Bacillota; class Clostridia; order Oscillospirales; family CAG-272; genus RGIG2000. The sequence goes on from CAMGRB010000060.1 coordinate 2,014, forward strand.
ACGCTGCAACAACAAAAATGAGCAAGCACGCAATAGAAGCCATGATGCCTTATTTCGACGAGATATACGCAAACCCGTCGAGCCTTCATTCAGAGGGACAAAGGGCGGCTGAAGCGTTGCTTGACGCAAGAGAAAGAATAGGCGCCTGTTTAGGCTGTTCTTCAAAGGAGATATATTTTACCTCGGGCGGCAGCGAGGCAGACAATCAGGCAATAATCTCCGCCGCTAAAATAGGCGCGAGAAAAGGGAAAAAGCATATAATATCGACCGCTTTTGAGCACCACGCCGTATTGCATACGCTTGACAAGCTCAAAAAAGAGGGCTTCGATATAGAACTGCTTCCCGTCGGGGAAAAAGGAAACATAACGGCAGAGCAGGTTGCAAACGCCATAAGAGAGGACACCTGCCTCGTGACCGTTATGTACGCAAACAACGAAATAGGCTCCGTGCTTCCGATAGCCGAGATAGGCAAGGTGTGCAAGGATAAAAAAGTTCTTTTCCACACCGACGCAGTTCAGGCGGCGGGGCACATTCACATAAACGTAAAGGACGAGAATATAGATATGCTCTCGCTCGCCGCGCATAAGTTCCACGGACCGAAAGGTGTCGGCGTCCTTTATTCAAGGCTCGGCATACCTCTTGTAAACGTAATAGAGGGCGGCGCGCAGGAAAGAGGCAAGCGAGGCGGCACCGAAAATCTGCCCGGTATAATGGGGATGGCGGCGGCACTTGAAGACGCCTGCGCAAAGATAGACGAAAACGCCGAAAAAGTTTCTTTTCTTCGGGACAAGCTTATAAAAGGTCTATCCAAAATCGAGCATAGCGCGTTGAACGGTGACGACGTAAACAGGCTCCCCGGCAACGTAAGCTTTTGCTTTGAGGGCATCGAGGGTGAGAGCTTGCTCCTTCTCCTTGACGAAAAGGGGATTTGCGCTTCGTCAGGCTCGGCGTGCACCTCAGGCTCTCTCGATCCGAGCCACGTGTTGCTTGCAATAGGCAGACCGCACGAGGTTGCGCACGGCTCATTAAGACTTACTCTTTGTGAGAGCAATACCGAGGAAGAAGTCGATTATATACTGAAATGCGTGCCCGAGGTAGTAAACTATTTAAGAAATATGTCACCGCTCTGGCACGACAAAGTAAGCGGTAAAAAGGAATTTTTCTTGAAGTAAAGGAGCATATAAAATGGCATTATACAGCGAAAAGGTAATGGATCATTTCAAAAATCCGAGAAACGTAGGAACTATGGAAAACGCAGACGGCGTCGGCGAGGTCGGCAACGCAAAATGCGGAGATATAATGAAAATTTATCTTAAAATAGACGACGGCATAATAACCGACGTCAAGTTTGAAACCTTCGGTTGCGGCTCCGCAATAGCGTCAAGCTCTATGGCAACCGAGATGATAAAGGGTAAGCCGCTTTCCGAGGCGCTTCAGCTTACGAACAAGGCGGTTGCCGAGGCTCTTGACGGTCTGCCCGCACATAAAATGCATTGCTCGGTGCTTGCCGAGGAGGCAATAAAGGCGGCGGTAAAGGACTATTACGACAAAAACGGGATAAAGTACGACGAAAAGCTTTTCGGCAGTTGTGATTCCTGTTGTCACGAATGTGAAATATGAGTAAGAAGGCGCTTATTGCAATGAGCGGCGGGGTGGACAGCAGCGTCGCCGCAAAGCTCGTTACCGATATGGGAATAGAATGTATCGGTTGTACGATGAAGCTTTATAACAACGAGGATATAGGCAAAGCGGGGCGCACCTGTTGCTCGCTCGACGATACCGAGGACGCAAGGAGCGTTGCCAAGCGGCTCGGTATGCCTTATTACGTCTTTAATTTCACGGACGATTTTAGGGAGAAGGTCATCGACCGCTTCATATTCTCTTATGAGCACGGCATGACGCCCAATCCCTGCATAGACTGCAACAGATATATGAAGTTTGACAAGCTTTACGAGCGTGCCAAAATTCTAGGTTGCGACTATATAGTCACGGGGCACTATGCAAGAATTGAGAAAAGCGGAGATAAGTATCTTCTTAAAAAGGCTCTCGATGCAAGCAAGGATCAGAGCTACGTTCTTTACAATCTCACGCAGGAACAGCTTGCACACACTCTTTTTCCGCTTGGCGAGATGAACAAGACGCAAACGAGGAAAATAGCCGACGAAAGCGGCTTTATAAACGCCGACAAGCCCGACAGCCAGGATATCTGCTTCGTCCCCGACGGCAACTACGCCGAGGTGATAGAAAAATACACGGGCAAAAAGTACCCGGTCGGTCTTTTCAAGGATCAAAACGGCAATACGGTAGGCACTCACAAGGGAATTATACACTATACCATAGGACAGAGAAAAGGGCTCGGTCTTACTATGCCGTACCCAACCTACGTCACCTCCGTTTCTCCGAGCGATAATACCGTAACGGTAGGCGAGGAGAAGGATCTTTATAAATCGGTTTGCAAGGTTACGGATTTTCATATGATATCGGGCGAGGTGCCGAAAGAGCCGTTTCGGTGCAGCGTGAAGGCAAGATACAGACAGACGGAAAGGGCGGCGACGGTAATACCCATTGACGAAAAGACCGTCGAAATACGCTTTGACGAGCCGCAAAGAGCCATAACTCCCGGTCAGTCCGCGGTTTTGTATGACGGCGATACCGTGCTCGGCGGCGGCATAATAAGTTTTTGAAATCGGGAGGCTTTTCATATGATGATTTCTACAAGAGGCAGATATGCCCTGCGGGTAATGATAGATATGGCGGAGCATTATAATGGCGGCTATATTCCGCTTAAAGAAATAGCCGAGCGGCAGGATATATCCCTTAAATATCTTGAAGCCATAATGTCAACTCTTTCAAAAGCGGGCATGGTTGAGGGGTTGCACGGCAAGGGCGGCGGATATAAGCTTGCCAAAGAGCCCGAAAACTGCAAAATCGGCGATATTTTAAGGCTTACCGAGGGCTCGCTTTCGCTCGTTTCCTGCCTTGAAGAAAGGCACGTGTGCGAAAGAGCGTCGGAGTGCCGCACGCTTCCCATGTGGACAAAGCTCAACAAAATGATAAACGAATTTTTTGACGGAGTAACCGTTTACGACCTTATGCAAAACGAAAACGGCGGAGATTATTCCATATAACACTTAAAATCGGGGCAAAATGCTCCGATTTTTTAACAAATTCTTAATTTTGTGTTATTAAAGTTTTATCCGTATTGAAGGTGGGCAAAACTTATGCTAAAATAAAGGTGTAGAATATAAAATCTTTTCACGGAGGTTTTAGTATGACGAATATGTACGATTACATAAAGTGGAGAGCGGATATTACTTTCGACGAGGTCGGAATAAACGAGGTCGACAGCCTTATTTTTACCGAGCTTTCGTATATTCCGTTTGAGGATATAGTGTCCGATTTTTCTTCCGATGAGAAAATGACGATTTCCGAGATAGGAAAGAAATTTTTTGAGATGCACGACGAAAATATTTCAATAGGAGCAATAATACCGAGCAAAGAGATAGTAGGCCTTCTCAAAGCGGTAATGGATACGCCGAGATTCAAGGACGTTAAGGCGTGGGGCTACGTAAACGACATAGACCTGAAAAATCAATGCCAGTTTTGCGCCATATGCTTTGATATAGGCGATAAACTCACGTACGTCGCATATCGCGGCACGGACGATACGCTAATCGGCTGGAAAGAGAACTTCAATATGGCGTTCTTTACGCCTATCCCGTCACAGAAATACGGCGCGGAGTATCTTAACAGGGTGGCACAGCGCACAAAGGGAAAACTGTTTCTGGGCGGTCACTCAAAAGGCGGCAACCTCGCCGTTTACTCCGCACTTTTTGCCGCCGAGAAGGTAAAAAAGAGAATAGATTGCGTTCACAGCTTTGACGGACCGGGCTTTCAGGAGGATTTTATAAAATCGCTTGAGGGCAATCCCGCGGTTTCAAAAATAATCACGATAGTGCCCGAGAACTCAACGGTAGGTATGATTTTCGATGCCGTGGGCGAGCTTAAACCGATAAAGAGCAGTCAGAAGGGTCTTCGTCAGCACGATGCTTTTTCGTGGGGCATAATGGGCAGTAAGTTCATTCCCGCCTCGCTCGGCAAAGGGGCAAGGGATTTTCACGATCTTTTGAAAAAATGGGTCAAGAAAATGACGAGAGAGGAAAAAATAGATTTAGTCGAGGCCTTATACAAGATTTTCACCGTTACGGACGCGACGACCCTGACGGAAATAAGCGCCGATAAAATGAAATTCGTCCTTGCTATGCTCAAAGCGGACGAAAAGACCAAAAAGACCATTATCAACGGGGTGAAAAATCTCATAAAAGAGAAATATTCAAAGAGGCCGCAACTCGCCGTATTAAAGCACGGAGAGCACGAAACGGAAAAAGCGGACAAGCCCGATAAGAAATAAATAAAAATGCCCGAAAAATATTAAAAAAACTATTGACAAGCCGTATTTATTATGGTAAAATCTATAACGCCGCATAATGCCGAGGTCCGAAAAAGTTTAACTTACCCGGCTTAGCGAGTTTTGTTGAAAGAGAGGTGCTTTTCGTGTTCGCAATTATTTTAACAGGCGGAAAGCAGTACAAAGTAAACGAGGGTGACGTTATCTTCGTTGAAAAGCTCGGAGCAGAGGAAGGTTCCGAGGTTACCTTTGATAAGGTTCTTGCAGTGTCCGACGATAAGGGCTTTACAGCAGGTGCTCCTTACGTTGCAGGTGCTTCCGTAACAGCAAAAGTTGTTCGTAACGGTAAAGCAAAGAAAATTTACGTTATGAAGTATAAGGCTAAAAAGAACGAGAAGAAGAAAATCGGTCACAGACAGCCCTATACAAAAGTACAGATTGAAAAAATCGTAGGTTAATCGAAATTATGACAAAGGTCGTATTTTTCAAATCGAACGGCGTATTCTGGGGCTTTGAGGAGCAGGGACATACGGGTTTTGCGGAAAGCGGTAACGACGTTTTGTGCTCCGCAATATCGGCAATGACCATGCTCGTTATGAACGCAATAGAAATATCATACGCTTCGGATCTCGATTATCAGATTGACGAAGAAACCACAAACGTAAAGGTTTCGTCGCGCAGCGCATTACCGCAGTTTGAGAGTGATGAGAAAAAGAGATACGCAATCTCGGGGCTCATCATGGCGTACTACTATCAGTTAAACGATTTGACCGAGGAGTATTACGACTACCTTGAAGTAGAGGCTGTCGAAAAGGAATACGACGGTAAGTAAAACGTAAAATTTAGTAACGGAGGAACAAAAAATGATAAGACTTGGTTTACAGTTCTTCGCACACAAGAAAGGTGTCGGTTCTACAAAGAACGGCCGTGACAGTGAATCCAAACGCCTCGGCGTTAAGAAGGCAGACGGTGAAGCCGTTCTTGCCGGAAATATCATAGTCAGACAGAGAGGAACTAAAATTCATCCCGGTACGAACGTAGGTATCGGTTCGGACGACACGCTTTTTGCTTTGGTTGACGGCGTTGTAAAGTTTGATCATCTCACGAAGGATAAAAAGCGCGTAAACGTTTTGGCAAAATAACAATTACTTAAAAATCTCCGCAAGATGCGGAGATTTTTTTGTATTTTTGAAAAATAATCTTCACAAGATAATAAAAGTGTGTTAAAATGATATGAAAATAATGATAAGTAAGGAGCAAATATGCTTGAACTTAAAAACGTTTCCTTCGGCGTAAAAGACGAAAAGAGCGAGAAGGAGATATTGAAAAATAT
>CAMGRB010000061.1 GCA_946061315.1 uncultured Clostridia bacterium
GATTTGCATGTTCGGTAGATTCTTTCAGATCAAGAAGCAGCTCTTTGAGTCGGGTGTTAAAGCGCTGCTCCTTTAATTGCACATTCCGCCGAACTATATCTTTTCAAGCCGTATGGCAATTCTTTTGCTTGTAAATTACGGTCTTGAAGCGCTTGTTATGCTCCCCGCCATGATAGCGTACGGCATAGCGGGCAAATACAGTTTTGTGGGTGTGATTTTTGCAATTCTTGCCTTTATACTTATTCCCATGCTGACCCTTGCACTCTCGTCGCTTATCGGCTGGGTAATATCCATAATAGCGTCAAAGATGAGAAACAAAACGATAGTAACCACAATTCTGTTCGTTGCATTTTTCGCTTTCTATTTCTATTTCGTTATGAATATGGGCGCGTTTTTCGGAAATATGGAGGACGAGGCTTCCCTTGACTTTTCCGGTCTTAAAAACACCTATATATTCTATTGGATAGGCGATGCGATAGCAAATGCAAATGCGCTTTCGTTCCTGTTTTTTGCCCTTGCGGCAATAATACCGTCGGCTATCACGTTTTATATTCTCAACCGCAGCTTTGTAAAGATAGTGACCACCAAAAGAAGTGCGGCTAAAATAAAATATAAAGAAAGAAAAGAGAAACAAAACTCCGTTTATATGGCTCTTACCAAAAAGGAGATAAACCGCTTCTTTACCTCGTCCGCATATATAATGAACGCGGGTAGCGGAAACATAATGATAATAATTCTTGCGGTAGTGGCGGCGATAAACAGAAACAGCATACTGTCGTTAGTGTCCGAATTGTCAATAGATTTTGCAAAATACGTGCCCATTGTAATAGCGATGTACGGCATATTTATGTCGTCTATGGACTTTATAACCGCACCGTCAATCTCACTTGAAAATAAAAATCTCTGGATACTTCAGTCTTCTCCTATACGACCCTATACGGTGTTTATGGCAAAGATATCGAGCCATATGATAATCTGCACACCCCTTACGGTAATTTCCGTCGTAATACTTTGCATAGCATTCGGCGTACCGTTTGCACAGTCGTTGCTCTGCGTGCTCGCAACGCTTTCAATGATAGCGTTCGGCGGGTATTTCGGTATGCTTATGGGACTTAAATTTCCAAAATTTGATTGGCAGAACGAAAACGTTGCCGTAAAGCAGGGCTTTGCTGTATTCGGCGCAATGTTCGGCTCTATGCTCTGGGCTTTTATCCTTTTAGTCGTTTGTATATTCCTCGGCATAGCGTCACCGTACCTTGCTCTTGGTGCCGTAACGGTTATCAACGCCGTCATATGCGTGCTCTTGAACGTATATTTCAAAAACGGCGCGGAGAGGGAGTTTGCGCTTCTTAAACAATAACGGTTTCAACCTTGAAAAACAGATGAAAGGCAATAAATGAAAGAACTTCTTTGTCCTGCGGGCAATTTTGAAAAAATGAGGGCGGCTATACTTTTCGGTGCCGACGCCGTGTATCTTGCGTCGGAGCGGTTCGGCATGCGCGCCGCCGCCGATAACTTTACAAGTGAGGAGCTTTGCGAGGCGGTAAAGTACGCCCACGAGAGAAACGTGCGCATCTATATAACCGTCAATACAATGCCTCATACCTGCGAATACGGAGCGCTCGAAAAGTATCTTAAAGAACTCGGCGAAATCGGCGTTGACGCACTTATAATTTCGGACCTCGGCGTTTTCACCCTTGCAAGAAAAGTTTTGCCCGATATGGAGATCCACGTGTCCACACAGGCAAGCGTTGTGTCCGCGCAGGCGGCTCTTGCCTGGCACGAAATGGGCGCAAAACGCGTAGTGCTTGCAAGGGAGCTTTCGCTTTCCGAGATAAACGAGATAAGAAAAAATACTCCGAAAAGTTTGGAGATAGAATGTTTTATTCACGGCTCTATGTGCATATCGTATAGCGGCAGGTGTCTGCTTTCCAACTATTATACGGGCAGGGACGCAAACAGAGGCTGTTGCGCACAGCCGTGCAGGTGGAACTATAAAAACGCTCGCCCCATTTCCTTTGCGGAGGAAAAGCGGCAGGACGATAACCTTAACCTTGAAGAATACGCCGAGGGCTCATACGTTATGTCCTCCAAGGATATGTGTATGATAGAGCATATCCCCGAGCTTATGGAAAGCGGTATTGACAGCTTTAAGATAGAGGGGCGCATGAAAAGCGCATACTATACCGCAATCTGCGCAAACACTTACAGAATGGCAATGGACGAATATATTAAAGACCCGTCGTCATATAAATATAATGCGCAGTGGTTAAGGGAGCTTGAAAGCGTCAGCCACAGGGAGTATTCGACGGGCTTTTATTTCGATGACCCCATGGATAACGCAAATACCGTTTCACAACCCGGATATTTAAGAGAAAAGGCGTACCTGTGTGTAGCAATCGGTGAAAAAGACGGTGACGGATACGCAACCTTTATGCAAAAGAACAAGGTTTCAACAGGCGACCGTGTTGAGATTGTCACCCCCGGCAGATGCGGAGAGCCTTTTTCCGTCACGGATATGAAAAATAACGAGGGAGTGTCGATAGAATCCGCTCCCCACCCGTCTATGATATTCAAAATCAAAGTCCCGTTTGACGTTAAAAAGGGCGACATTTTGCGCTCCTCGGACAGATAAGCAAAATCGGACTCACAAGCGCACAAAAATAAAAAAGCGGAGGGAGTGTAGCGCTTTTTCTGCGGAAAAGAGGCATAATATTCTCATATGGCAACGTTTTTAGAGATATTAAAGGCTATTCTTATCGGAATAGTTCAGGGAATTACCGAGTGGCTCCCCGTTTCGAGCACGGGACATATGATACTCTTAAACGAGTTTATAAAGCTTGACGTAAGCGACGCCTTTTTCGAGCTTTTCGAGGTCGTTATCCAGTTCGGCTCCATTCTTGCCGTAATAATACTTTTCTTTGACAAGTTAAACCCGTTTTCAAAGAAAAAAGACGGTGAAATGAAGAAAAAGACGTGGACGCTCTGGCTTAAAGTTATCGTTGCGGTCTTGCCCGCGGCAATAATAGGGCTTCCGCTTGACGATTGGTTTCAGGAGCACTTTTACAACTATATAGCGGTTTCGGCAGCGCTTATAGTTTACGGCGTTTTGTTTATAGTTATAGAGCGCCGCAACAAAAACAAACCCAAAAAGTACGAGGACGTGTACGATATTGACTATCCGACGGCTGTTAAAATAGGTTGCTTTCAGGTCCTTTCCATAATACCGGGAACGTCAAGGTCCGGCTCTACAATTCTCGGTGCTTCGCTTGTCGGCGTTTCAAGAACTGCCGCCGCGGAGTTTTCGTTCTTTATGGCAATTCCCGTTATGCTCGGCGCGTCCGCTTACAAGGTGCTCAAATATATGGTCAAGGTCGGTGTGGCACTTACCTCAACCGAGATAATCGTCCTTATCGTCGGCACGCTTACCGCATTTCTCGTTTCCGTGGCGGTGATAAAATTCCTTATGGATTTTGTAAGGAAGCACAGCTTCGAGTCTTTCGGCTGGTACAGAATAGCGCTCGGCACGGTAGTGATAATATATTTTTTAATCAAAAATTTTGTTTTTTGATAAAAACTGTTGATAAAATATAAAAAGTATGCTATATTAAACAATGGTAAAAAAATTATGCTTAAAATGCAGGAGGTCAAAAATATGACTTACAACAAGAAAACAATCGAAGACGTTGACGTTGCAGGCAAGAAGGTTCTTGTAAGATGCGACTTTAACGTTCCTCTCAAAGACGGCGTTATCACGAGTGACAAGAGAATAGTGGAGGCTCTTCCTACCATTAAGTATCTTCTCTCCAAGGGTGCAAAGGTTATACTTTGCTCTCATATGGGTAAGCCCCACAACATTCTTACCGAGGGCTTCGGTCTTACCAAAAAGGAAAAGAAAAAGGTTGCCGAGCTCCCCGCTGAAAAGCAGGCAGAGGCAACTGCAGAGCTTCTTAAAAAGGCTCTTGACGACAAGAAAAAGCTCACCCTTAAACCCGTTGCAGACAGACTTAACGAATTGCTCGGCGGCAAGGTAACCTTTGCCGAGGATATAGTAGGCGACGATGCAAAAGCAAAGGTCGCAGCTCTTAAAGAGGGCGAGGCAGTTCTTCTCGAAAACATCCGTTTCGATGCAAGAGAGGAAAAGAACGACGCAGGATTTGCAAAGGAGCTTGCCTCCTATGCAGAGGTTTACGTAAACGACGCGTTCGGTACGGCTCACCGCGCTCACGCATCAACTGCGGGAGTTGCCGCATATCTTCCCGCCGTTTGCGGTTACCTTATCCAGAAAGAAATCAGCATTATGGGCAAGGCTCTTGAAAACCCCGTCCGTCCTTTCGTTGCAATTCTCGGCGGCGCAAAGGTTTCCGACAAGATAGGCGTTATAAACAACCTTATCGAAAAGGTTGACACCCTTATAATCGGCGGCGGTATGGCATACACCTTCTTCAAGGCTATGGGCAACAACGTAGGAACGTCCATCTGCGAGGAAGATAAGATTGAAGTTGCAAAAGAAACTATGGCAAAGGCACGCGCAAAGGGCGTTAACTTTGTAATCCCCGTTGATAACGTAATAGGCAGAGAGTACAAAGAGGACACCGTAAATATGGTTATCTACTCCGACTCTATTCCGGACGGTTGGATGGGACTTGATATAGGACCCGTCACCCGTGAGCTTTTCGCAAAGACGATACAGGGCGCAGGAACGGTCGTATGGAACGGACCGATGGGCGTTTCCGAGTGGGCTAACTTTGCCGCAGGAACCGAGGCGGTTGCAGAGTCCGTTGCAAACAGCGGCGCAATTTCGATAATCGGCGGTGGAGATTCTGCCGCAGCAGTTGAAAAGCTCGGCTTTGCAGATAAGATGACTCACATTTCAACCGGTGGCGGAGCTTCTCTTGAATTTCTCGAAGGACTTGAGCTTCCCGGCATCGCTTGCCTTATGGACAAGGACTGATAAAGCGAGGGTCTTACAATGAGAAGAAAATTGATTGCAGGCAACTGGAAAATGAATATGACGCCTTCGCAGGCAAAGGCTCTTATCGAGGAGGTAAAGCCTCTTGTTGCGGGCAAGGATAATTGCGATATACTCTTTTGCGTTCCGTTCGTCGATATTTTCGCCGCACAGGAAGCCGCAAAGGGAAGCAATATAAAAATAGGAGCCGAGAACGTTCACTTTGCCGAAAAGGGTGCATACACGGGTGAAATATCCGCGTCAATGCTCACCGAGTGCGGCGTTGAATACGTTATAATCGGTCACAGCGAGAGAAGACAGTATTTCGGAGAAACGGACGAAACCGTAAATCTTCGCACAAAGGCGGCTCTTGCGGCAGGAATGAAGGTTATTCTTTGTCTTGGTGAGGTTAAGGATCAGCGCCTTTCGGGCATTACCGACGAGGTTGTCGCCATGCAGACGAAGCTTGACCTTAAAGACGTAACCGAAGAACAGCTCAAAAACGTAATAATCGCATACGAGCCTGTATGGGCAATAGGAACGGGACTTACCGCAACGCCCGAGCAGGCAGACGAAACCTGCGGCGTTATCCGTAATACGATAAAAGCGCTTTACGGTGAAAAGGCGGCTGACGAGATAATCATTCAGTACGGCGGCTCTATGAACGCACAGAACGCAAAAGAGCTTCTTGCAAAGGAGAACGTTGACGGCGGTCTTATCGGCGGCGCTTCTCTCAAAGCAAAGGACTTTTCAATAATCGTTGATTGCGCACAGTGAAAGAAACAAATAAAAAGGCGTTGCCCGATATGTTCGGGCAACGCTTTTTTTAAGTCGCTCCCCCTTGGTCCGTTACGGATACGGAGGGCGATTGATTTGCACTTGCAACGTAAGCTTGAGAATACGGCGGATTTTCGGGCGTCTGAATCGGGGACTGCTCGGAGGCTACCGCCGCCACAGCGGCAGACGGTACGCTTTCTTGTCGGTACTCGTAAGGAGCAGTATTTTCCTGCGTGCCGTGAGCGTATCCGTAAGGAGTGTTAAGACCGAAGCTGACGGTTATCGCCTCGTTTACCTCGCTCATTATATCGTCGTCAAGATGTCCCATTTTTTCTTTGAGTCTTTGTTTGTCTATCGTACGTATTTGCTCGAGCAGTATAACCGAATCCTTGGCAAGACCTACCTTATCGGCATATACGTCTATGTGGGTTGGCAGCTTGGTTTTTGAAAGCCTGCTTGTTATCGCCGCCGCTATGACCGTCGGACTGTAGCGGTTACCGACGTCGTTTTGCACGATAAGCACGGGTCTTAACCCTCCCTGCTCGGAGCCTACGACGGGACTCAAATCCGCGTAATATATATCTCCTCGTTTGATATTCAAATTTTTATCACTCCCGCTTTTGTTTTCTGTAACCTTATTATTGACAAAAATCCTTGCGTTAAACTTCTTACAGTAACATTTTATGCATTTTGTCATTTCAGGTAAACGGTAAAACGGGGACAAAAATTTTATTAAGCCATCTTTGCGAGCTTTTCTTTGGTTATCTCGTACTGTGTCGGCTCACCCGAGAGAAAACGCTTAAACTCGTCAAGCATGTATTCTGCCATTCTCGATACCTCGCACCCCTGGCTTCCCGCAATATGAGGGGTAAGAAATACGTTTTTGAGCTTGTAAAAACCGCTGTCCTTTGCGGGCGGCTCGTCTATCGTAACGTCGAGCACGGCGCTTATATCCTCACGCTTTGCAAGGACGGATAGCATACCCTCCTCGTCAACCTGCGCGCCTCTGCCCGTATTTATAAATGTTGCGTTTGGCTTCATCATCGAGAAAAGCTCTCCCTTTATAATTCCGACGGTTGCGGGCACGTTTGCAAGATGATTTGATATAACGTCGCACTCCGAGAACAGTTCTTCAAGCGATGCTTTTTTAACGCCCATTGATTTTGCTTCTTCGTCGCTTAAAAATACGTCGTAAACCAAAATATCAACCTTAAAAGGCGAGAGAAGCTCGATAACCTTTCTGCCTATCATACCCACGCCTATAATACCGACCTTCGCACCGTAATTTCCGACGTGCGCCTTCGATATTTCGGCGGCTTTTTCATATCCGTCGGTAAGCTCGGAGCGAACGGCGCGGTAATATCCCTTGTTTGCAAGCAGTATCTGCGCAAGTGAAAACTCTGCAACGGGCACCGCGTTTGCGGCATATGCGCTGAATAGCTTTATACCCTTGTCAAGATACTGCTTTGCAAAGTATTTTACGCTCCCTGCGGCATAGAAAAGCGCCTTTGCCTTCGGAAAATATTTTGCAAAATCGTCGTTATCCCCACCGGGCATCGACCAGGTTGAAAATATGTATTCCACGTCGGAAAACTTTTCGGGGTTTTCTGTAATATCGTACTGCGTATATACGTTTTTATCATCAAGATCCGTAAGCTCCTTTATTCCGTCTATAATGCTTTTCGGATAGACATAATCTACGTTTCCTTTGTTGTTTGCAAGAAATATCGCTTTCATATCGTATCTCCTTATATTTCGATAAATATATTGTCGCACAAAAAAACTCCTTTGTCAAG
>CAMGRB010000062.1 GCA_946061315.1 uncultured Clostridia bacterium
TTTTGCTTGTTAAGCTGTGCTTATACCGCGGGTCTTTTCGGCATAGACGGATATATAGTGTCCGTCGAGTGCAATTCGTCCAACAGACTGCCGTGCTTTGAGATAGTCGGTCTTCCCGACAATGCGGTCAAGGAGTCAAAGGAGAGGGTGCGCTCCGCCGCGCTCAATTCGGGGCTTCCGTTCCCCGACAGCGAGATAATAGTCAACCTCGCCCCCGCCGACAGAAAAAAGGAAGGCTCGTCGTTTGATCTTGCCTTACTTGTAAGTATTTTGAGAAGTAGTGGAAGCATAAGCAGAAGCGTTTCTCTTGAAAACAAATGCTTTATAGGGGAGCTTTCTCTCTCGGGTGCGGTGCGTCCGGTAAGAGGCGTTCTTTGTATGGCGGTTGCCGCAAAGCGAGAGGGCAAAACGGAGCTTTTCGTCCCTTACGAAAACGCGATGGAGGCGAGTGCTGTCGGCGGAGTTGACGTTTACGGCGTAAAAAATATGAGGGAGCTTGTCGATTTTCTAAACGGCATAACGCCCCTTCAAAAATTCGTTTACGAGGAAAAAAGCGAAAAACACGGGGAGAAGTATCCGGATTTTGCAGACGTGAAGGGTCAGGCAAAGGCAAAAAGAGCCATTGAAATAGCGGCGGCGGGAGGTCACAATATTCTGCTCATAGGCCCTCCCGGCACGGGAAAATCAATGCTTGCCAAAAGAATACCGTCAATCTTGCCCGAGATGACCTTTGACGAGGCGATAGAAACAACGAAAATACACTCCGTTTCGGGAATTTTGCCCGAGGGAGTGTCGATACTGCGGACAAGACCATTCCGTTCTCCGCATCACACGATGTCAACGGCGAGCCTTGCGGGAGGTGGAAAAGTGCCCGTTCCGGGTGAGGTTTCGCTTGCCGACAACGGAGTTTTGTTCCTTGACGAGCTGCCCGAGTTTAACAGGCAGGTAACGGAGGCTTTGCGCCAGCCGCTTGAAGACGGCTCCATAACCATAACTCGTGCGGCGGGCAGAATTACGTACCCATGTTCATTTATGCTTGTCTGCGCCATGAATCCGTGCAAATGCGGATATTACGGACACCCCACCCACCCTTGCACCTGCAAGAGCGAGGATATAAAGAGGTACCTTTCAAAAATAAGCGGTCCTCTGCTTGACAGAATAGATATACAAATAGAAGTGCCCTCGCTTGAATACAAGGAGCTTTCCTCCGACACAAAGGAGGAGCCGTCATCAAAGATACGTGAGCGCGTTACCAATGCAAGAAAGGTAGCCGAGGCGCGTTTTGCAAGCGAAACGAGGGAAAACGGCTCACCCATAACGCACAATTCTCAAATGGAGGCAAGCCACATAAGAAAATACTGTGCCCTCTCCCCCGAGTGCCAAAGCATTATGAAAAGAGCGTTTGAAACGCTGGGGCTTTCGGCAAGAGGTCACGACAGAATATTAAGACTTGCAAGAACCATTGCCGACCTTGACGGAGCCGAGAACATTTTGCCGAAGCATCTTGCCGAGGCAATACAGCTGCGCACGCTCGACAAAAAATATTTTTGACGGCTCGGGGTCGTAAATTATTATAAAGCGAAGCGTTTTGACAATAAAAGCACCTGCGTGAGCAAGTGCTTTTTATGTTTTTATCGGACCGTTAAAAGCCTTATATATCTCCCCGCGAAGCGGATTTCATCGCGAAGCGATTTCATCCTCTAAAAGTGGATTTATCCCGTCCGCAAGGAGGGATTTAGTTGAAAAAAGCACGCCGAAGCGTGCTTTTTTCTTGTGATACCACTACAAAATAGATCCATACAAGACTATCGTACAAAAACAGTCCATGCTTTTTGCCGTAAGGGTACACTTATCCCTTGGTGTTGACGGTCGTTGACAGTAACCGCTGTCTTCCGGGGTGCTACTCCATGCTTGATAACGAATCTATGTATGATTATCAGTAACCTCGTCAAAACTCAACTGTCAGTTTACAAAAACTTTCTTTTTAATCTCTTCACGAGTTAATGAAAAGATGTTATAATATGTACAACGGTACCGGAATAACATTTTTGAGGATTTCTATGAAAGAAAATATGGGTCAGATTATTAAGCGCCTGCGTAAAGAACGAAATCTTACACAAGAGGAGCTTGCTGAACAACTAAATATTTCGGCACAAGCAATTTCAAAGTGGGAAAATGGCACAAGTATGCCCGATATTTCTCAAGTCGTACCGCTTGCAAATTTGTTTGGTGTGCCAACCGATGTGCTGTTTGGCATATACGGTACAGAGCACGAGGAAGCTGTAAATTTGCGTTTGAAAGAAATTTATGAGATATACGACGGCTGTAAAGACGGCGAGGAAGGACCGACTGCGCTGATTGTCCTTGACAAATATCGAGATGCGTTGCGAGCATATCCCAACAATGCAACCCTTCTTTCCGAAGCATCTGCGTTTGGCACGATGATATTACAAAATTATCAATCAGCGTTAAAACCGCTCATTGACCAAAAAGGAATTGATGATCTCGCAAATGAAATCATTCGTTGGTCGGAGCTTGTTATAAAGTACAGTTCTTCCACAGGGCATATGTTGTTAGCTAAAAGACGTTTGATCGATATCTATGTTCTTCGTCAGAACTGGGATGCCGCATACGCATTGGCAGAAACATTTCCTAATACAGTCAGCAATGTTCGCTGTTTGCTTATGGCGGAATTGAAACACAGCGAGGGAAATACAGACGGTGAAAGAATGCAGCGGTGCGGAAACATAGAAACACTATCGTCAAAACTTGGACATGAAATTTCGATGCTGGGAAATCTGTATATGCGCGAAGGAAAGTGGGAAGATGCTTTATACTGCTATACTGCTTTTCGCAATATAGTAGAAGCGATGTATGAGGATGAAAAATACCGCCCGCCGTTCATCTATGATCATTATCCGATGTATCGGTTTCCTGCAGAATGTCTTATTCAGTTGGGTCGAGAGGAGGAGGCGATCGCCCTGCTGGAAGAAGGAGTAGATTTTATTCTCGCACAGGCAAAAAACTTTAACAAAAAGAGATGCCTTGATGTTCCCCTTCTTCGCGATTATTCATTTGGGTATGGGCATGATGGTAATGCAGAATATCACGACCTCAAGGGAAAGCTATATCGTTTCGCTTGCAGTGATATTTTCAAGCCGCTTGAAGAATATCCCAGATATAACGCTCTGGTAGAAAAAACAATGAAAATACAATAACTGATTGAAATATTGGCACTGTCAAGAGTAATTTTGTCGGCTCAAGATTTCTCTATGAAAGTATGGATTGTTTTTCGCAGCGTGCAATTTGCAAGCAATTTGTTATGAGCGCAAAAAAACGAAAGGACTTGAACCCACGACAGGGGTTCAAGTCCTTTTGATTCGATGGAAGATTTAGTTTGGGTAGTCATAATACTCACAGAGCTTTGAAGCATACAAAAATAAAAAGGTGGCAACCGAAAACGGAAGCCACCGCAGAAGTAGATTCTGCGCAAGAATAATCTTGCAGAAGCAAGGTCGGAACATTGCCGACAGTTGATCTTTAATGATCAAATCGCTTCTGTATTTATTCTATCTTCAGAAAATATTTTTGTCAATAGTTTTTGGAAAAAACAGAAAGAATTTTTATGAAAAATTTCGTTTGCTTCCGAGAGTCTCGACAATGCCGTTTTTCGTTCTGACAATAGTTATACTCTTATATGCGGTATATTCGGTTGGAGAAACGAGCCTTGCTTGAAAACTGCTTACAATCGGCAAAATAATTTGATGACAGTTCCCATATATATGGTCGCCTGTATTCTGTTACTTGCTCTCTTTGGCTGTATTGAGATTATCCTTCGCTGTTGTAATGGATTTCACAAGCAAAAATCTTATCGTTGAGCACTTGCGGTCAAGTAATTTGTATCTATCTTCGTCAATATATTCGCTTTTCCATAGCATTTCAAGCCATTTGCCCGTTTCACTTGTTTCTTTAAGGGAAATTTCAAGTTTTGCAATAAAATCGGCACGACCGTGAGCGTATTTACTTTCGGCAATGTTGGCGCAAATGCTCGTTGCGCTTCTGCCGATTTGATTAGAGATAACATTTTCGTGTTTGCTATGAAGTTCTTTTGTTAATTTCAAAATATCAACGGATAATTCCATCGAAAGATTTCCAAGTTTATCTTCTTTCATAATCGCACCGCCTTTCTTGCCATTATTTTAGCATATTTAGGATACAAAATCAACTAAAATGTGTATTGAGCGAACGTTCAAATTTCGTTTGTGCGAGGCGCAATATCATTGAACGCAAGTCATTTCATTTGCCGAAGGCAACTTCATTTGCGGTAAAACCGCAACATCATTGGGCGCAAGCCCACTTCATTTGTGCGTAGTACAACCTCGTTCATTTGTGTCCGCCTGCGGCGGAATGATGTTGACCTTCAGTCAAACGATGTTGCGTGCAAGCACGCAAACGATGTTGTGTCCTGCGGACACAAATGAAAAAATCCAAGTCAAAAGACTTGGATTTTTTGGCAGGGGCGCAAAGACTCGAACTCTGGACATGCAGTTTTGGAGACTGCCGTTCTACCAACTGAACTACACCCCTATAACCTTTTTCAAGGCTATATAAGTATAGCACAAATATTTTCTCATTTCAAGTCCTTTTTTAATTTTTTTATCAAGTGGCAAAATGCGCCCGAAATTGCTTATTGAAACGGATATCAGTCGTATGCCACGCCGAATGCGTCGGCGGCTATTTCGAGGAGCTTGAACTTGACTTTATATTCTCCGTTTGTGCCTGTTATAAGGCGGTACTGATCCTTGGTAAGACCGACGTCGACGCAGTTTTCCTCGTCGTATTCCATTGCCGCCGCGGTGCAAAGCGGCGGGAAAAGAACGCACCACCAATTTCTACCCTCTCCGTTGCCTATTATTACTCTTACCGACGTATAATTTCCCGCAGGCAACGCAAAATTCTCATATTCTCTTGTCGGATAGTCCTCTTTTCCGATTTTAATTAAGGCTCTGTCCGTACTTCCGTTTTCTTCAAGGACATCGTCGGCTATGTTCTCGAGCTTTTCTTTTTCGCTCTCTATATACGAGAGAGCCTCGTCCTTGCTCGTTGCTCCGCAGTTTTTAAGGTCCTCGACTATGGCATCTCGCACTTTAAGTTTAAGTGACTGGTCGCTCTCGCTGTCCGAGTTCGCTATGACGTGGAGCCGCACGGTCGAGTTGTATATTTCACATTCCTGCGCCGTAGGTATAAAACTGCTTAACGTAAGAAACGCTATTATCGCTATAAGTAATGACGTAACTGCTTTCATAAATAAAATCCTCCGCATTTTAGGAGATTATCCCCTGAATGCGAAGGATTTATACGCTTATCTTAAAATTCAACTATGTTGTCGGTCGAGACGTTCTCTTTCGTTTCCGGTATATCGTCCGGATCTACGTTGCCGGTATCTGTATCGGTATTGTCACCACCGCCGCTGCCGGTATCGGAGGTATCGGTCTGGTTGGTATCTGACTGGTTGGTATCGCCGCCGCTGCTGCCGCTTCCGGTATCGTTACCGCCTCCGCCGCCTCCGCAGGAAACGAGCATAACAAGTACCATCGATAAAACGATAAGCAAAGAAAGTATCTTTTTCATATGTAAAACCCCTTTCAAAAGAAAGTATTTCGTTATATATACATTTTACTATACTTAAAGCCGTTTGTCAACAAAAACTTTTTATTTATATTTTTTACTTGAAGCGCACCGCCGTTTGTGATAGAATTATTAAGGAACAAAAGGAGGAACGGTATGGAAAACTTGCGTTATGAAATAATAGAATTATTGCGTCTTAAAAATCTCACCCTCGCAAGCGCGGAATCGTGCACGGGAGGACTTGTTGCCAAAATGATAACGGACGTTGCCGGTTGCTCCGACGTATTTGAGGGCGGCGTTGTATCGTATTCCAACGACGTAAAAATGAAATTGCTCGGCGTAAAGCCTAAAACGCTTGAAAAGCACGGCGCAGTATCGGGTGAAACGGCAAAGGAAATGGCACTTGGTGTAAGACGGGCTTGTATGGCGGACATCGGAGTATCGACAACGGGTATTGCGGGCCCCACGGGGGGAACTGCGGAAAAGCCCGTCGGCACGGTATATATAGGAATATCGTTTGGCGATATATGCGAGAGCGAGTTGCTTCCGATAAACCCCGAATATTCAAGGGAGAAGATAAGAAACGTTGCCGCGCAAAAAATACTTGAATTACTGTATAAGAAAATTAAGGAAAACTATTGATTTTATAAACATATTATGTTAGAATAGGTTTTGAATTTTTCTCGATTTTCAAAAAGGAGGATAAATAAATGAAATTCAGAAAAATAGGCGTTCTCACCTCCGGCGGCGATTCGCCTGCTATGAACGCAACCATAAAGGCGGTAACCTGCTCGGCACTTTCAAGAGGAGTTGAAGTTGTCGGTATTCTCGGAGGTTACTCGGGTCTTATTCACGAAAATCTCCGTCCTTTGACCAAAAAGGACGTTTCGGGCATAATATCCTTGGGCGGAACTATCATATACTCGGACAGATGTGTTGAGTTCAAAACCGAGGAGGGTATGCAAAGGGCAATAGAGGTATGCCGTAAAAATCAGATCGACGGTATCGTTGCCATAGGAGGCGACGGAACTTTCAGAGGCGCTACCGACCTTAGCATAAGAGGTATTCCCTGCATCGGTCTTCCCGGAACGATAGACAACGATATAACCGCAACCGATTACACGATAGGCTACGATACGGCGATGAACACCGTAGTAAAGCTCGGCGATCAGTTGAGGGACACTTGTGAATCGCACGCACGTTGCAACATTATAGAGGTAATGGGCAGAAATGCGGGATATATAGCAATAGAGTCGGGGCTTGCGCTTAATGCAATAGGCGTTGCCATCGAGGAAATTCCTTTCGATAAAGAACTTTTGTTTGAAAAAATGAAGGCTTCCCGTGCGGCAGGTCAGCGCAGTTTCATAGTTGTTGTCGCAGAGGGAATGGGCGCAGAGTTCAGCGAGCAGCTTCTTAAAGAAATACCCGAAAAGACGGGCATTGAAACAAGATTTGTCCGTCCCGCGCACATAGTAAGAGGCGGTATCCCCACCTTGCGTGACAGAAATCTTGCCACCATGATGGGCGACAAGGCGGTTGATATGCTCCTTGCCGGCAAGAGCGACCTCGTTATATGCTCAAGACACGACAAGGTTGTCGCAACCGATATAAAATTTGCTCTTATTCTCGACAGAATGTATAAGAACAAGTTAAAAGAGCACGACCTTGATTCTTTCACACCTCATCAGATAAAGGAAATGGAAGCAATCTGCGAGGAAAGACGCGCGTATTTCAAGGATATTTACGACGTAATGCTCACAGTCGGCTGCTGAAATTAAAAAACAGAAATCACGCAAGTGTTGAAGTGAACCCAAAAGTTTAGACAAAAAATAATATTTAATTTACTGTGGAATG
>CAMGRB010000063.1 GCA_946061315.1 uncultured Clostridia bacterium
TCGGCGGTCTCGAGGCGGCGTACAGACTCAGGAAGGATCGCGCCGAACAGGAGGCTCTCTGCCTCGATCATAAAGTCTATTTTTGCGGCAAGATCATCGGTATCGCCGTATTTATATGAATTATTCTCGGTAAGGGCAAAAAATCTTGCCGCGGACATCGGGCTGTTTGCTATTATCGGCACAAGACCGCAGGATATTGCTTCAAGGCACGCAATAGATTCTATTTCTGCATATGACGAGCATACAAAAAGGTCGCACGAGTTTATAAGATTGCAGAGCTCTTCCTTCGGGTGAAAGGCGATAATCGGCGGATTTTTGAGCTTTGCGCCCATTTTTTCTATTTTGTTTTTAAGCGGTCCGTCACCCGCTATGAAAAGCTGTATTTTATCCGAATATTTTGATTTTGAAATCGCTTTTATAATATCAGCCTGACTTTTTTCCTTGCATATTCTCGCCGTGTTGAGTATAAGAAACTTGTCTTCAAATCCCTGCGGCTTCGGGACGTCGCGGGGTACAAATACGGGGTCTACGCCGTTTGAAATTACACGGAAATCCGATACGTATCCGTTTTCACGGAGCTTTTCCGCAATAAATTCGGTAGGACAGTGTATACACGGCGCATATTTGTAAAAATGGCTGTTGAAAAACTTGTATATTGCACGGTTGACGGTTCGGTTTTTTTCAAGACCGACGTGGCAACTTAAATTTTCGGGTTGAGCGTGAAAAGCCGTCGTAAACGGCGTGTTCGTTTCAAGGCATATTTTAAGTGCGGCGGTGCCGAGTGAAAAGGGGAGGAGAATATGGACAACGTCGCTGTCGTCTATAACCTTTTTAAGAATTTCCTTGTCCGCCTTTGCAAGCTCAACTCCGTTTTCGGCAACGTAGTTGTTAAAAATTTTGAAATCTATAGTATCTACGGAATAGTAGCCTTCTTCATCTATTTTGCTCGGGGAAACCACCTTTACGTCGTGCCCACGCTTTTTGAGATTATCTATAAGTCGTCTTACCGTTATGGTCGTTCCGTTGTTCTCGCTTCCGAGAACGTCTGCGATTATGGAAATTTTCATAACTGCTCCTTATTCGATTATATTGTTTATCTTATTTTACCACAAAAGATTGTAAAAATCAATCTCTCGGGCAAAATACCTTAAAAAGTCAATTTACCACGTTTTTTTCGTTACCGTCAAGAAATGCGCGGATATTTGAAACCACGGTATCAAAGCATCTTTTTCTCGCCTCGAGCGCACCCCACGCCATGTGCGGAGTAAGGCAGACGTTTTCTTTTTCGAGGAGCTTTGAAAACGGGTGACTTTTGTCAAACGGCTCGCACGTGTAAACGTCGCACCCAAGCCCTCCTATCTTACCGGAGAGCAGAGCATATGCGGCGTCAGCCTCATTCCATACGCCGCCCCTTGCCATGTTTATCACTATTACGTCCTTTTTCATAAGAGCGAAAATATCCTTGTTTATAAGGTCTTTCGTATCTTTCGTAAGAGGGCAGTGTATTGATATAATATCCGCCTCTTTTGCAAGCGTTTTTATATCGACGCACCGCACGGCAGCGACTGGCGTTCTTTTGTTAACTATTACGTTGCAACCGAGAGCCGAGGCAACGTTTGCGACTGCTTTTCCTATATTTCCGTATCCTATAATACCCCACGTCTTGCCGTAAAACTCGTGATAAACGGGCACAAGGCGGTTTGCAATTCCGCTTTCGGAGTATAGCCCCGAGTGAACGAAATCGCGGTACTCCCCGAGGTGCGTCATAAGATAGCACGCAACGGAGGCGGTTACCTGCGCAACGCAGAAGGAGGAGTACGACGGGGTGTTTGCCACCTTTATACCCCTTTCGGCACAGTATTTTACGTCTATATTGTCATATCCCGTTGCCGTTATACAAATAAGCTTAAGCTTTTCGGCAGAGCATAATACCTCACCGTTCATTTTTACCTTGTTTACGATAACTGTATCCGCGTTCTTTATTCGCTCTGCCACGTCACACGGGGCGGTTTTTTCGTATATTTTTACCTCTCCGAAGGAATTGAGTGCGGAAAAGTCAATATCATCTCCGAGAGTGGATGCGTCAAGCATAACAATAAGCATATAAAAACCTCTTTTTTATTTTGTCTTAACGGTATTTTATCACATTATAATATTTTTGTCAAATACGACAAATTACGCTATTGCAAAAAAAATAAAAGTGTGTTATACTTGTATAGCCGATTAAAAGTGCAAAGGAGGTTAAAGCCATGGCTGAAAAAAGCGTAAAGATAATAGCGCAGAACAGAAAAGCGTATCACGATTATTTCGTCATCGAAAAATACGAGGCGGGCATCGCTCTCTTTGGTACGGAAGTTAAATCCTTACGGCTCGGTCAGGTAAACCTGAAAGACTCCTTTTGCAGAGTTTATAACGGCGAACTCTATGCTCTCGGCGTTCATATAAGCCCCTACGAAAAGGGCAATATATACAACAAAGACGCATTGCGTGAAAAGAAGCTTCTTATGCACAAAAGAGAGATATTAAAGCTGTCCATGCAGATGAACCGCGACGGTTATTCGCTCATACCTTTGTCCCTTTATTTTTCGGGCTCGCACGTCAAGGTTGAGCTTGGCGTTTGCAAGGGTAAAAAGCTTTACGACAAGCGTGAGAGCGACGCAAAGCGCACGGCGCAGAGGACTATTGAGAGGGTATCAAAGGGAGGCTCGGGCGATGAGTGATATGAAAGATTATCTTAAAGACTTTTTTGCGCGTTTCGATTATCCAAAAGACGCCGCAGGCGAACTTACGGCGGCATACACCGATATTTCTAAAAAATGCCCCGCGCTTCTTGACGAAATTCTTAAAACGTACGAGGGTGACTGCAACTGTGATTACGGCAATATCTTAAAAATTGCCGAGGAAATATCGGAGGTTACGGGTATTCACGAATACACCGTAAAGCTTCTTGTTTTCATCTGCCTTTCAAAGAGATTAAAGGAGCTTTACACAAAGAGGGGTATATCCGAGGCGATATGGTACGACACCGTGTGCGACCTGAAATATAAACTCTACGAATGTCGGGACGTTTACGGTATAAACGGCACTTTTGTCGCTGGCTGGTTCGGAGGATTTTTCAGCTTAAATCGTTTTGCTCTCGGAAGGTTTCAGTTTGAAATCGGAAAATTCAATCACAATTATAAGAAGGACGGCAAGGAGCTCTTTCCCGACTCGGACGTTGTGTTCGTCCATATCCCGAGAACCAAGACAAGACTTGAAAAGGATATCTGCGATAAATCTTATAAAATGGCAGAGGAGTTTTTCGCCTCGCACTTTGTGAGCACTCCTCTTGCATTTGCGTGCCATTCGTGGCTTCTTTATCCCGAGAACGAAAATCTTTTTCCGAAAGGCTCCAATTCGCTTCGCTTTATGCAAGAATACGATATAATAGAATCGGGAGAATACGGAGATGACAACCCGGATCTCTGGCGTCTTTTCGATATGAACTATAACGGAGATCCAGACTCTTTGCCGGGAGATTCATCCTTGCGCAGAGCATATAAAAATCACTTGAAAAACGGCGGGAAAACAGGCTGGGGCTTCGGGGTTTTCTTTCCCCGATAACCCATTTTCCTGCGGGAAAATACTTCATATGGGCTCGTAATGGTTTCGACGGGGATTTTGAGGTATGATAAGCGTGGCGGGCTGACTGACCCGTATAACGGTCAAATTAAAAATTAAACGACAACAGACAAGTTGCAATGGCTGCCTAAACGATTCTCCCTCGGGAGAGCCGTTTGGCAGTGCCGTGGCTTTTAAGCCACCCGTTCCCTGCGGATAACTGCGACCGCAGAGCGAGCGTCAAGGAGCAGTGAACCTGAACCGAGAGTTGCGCCCGTATCGGTCAGGCATAAGAGCGCTACGGTCTTTTTTGAGTCTGTCAATCGACGCATAAAAGAGGGAAGACACAAAGATTGACTGTCCACGAAGAAAGTCATATCAACGAATTTTCGGACAGGGGTTCGACTCCCCTCGAGTCCACCAAAAGAAAAAGAGGCACACCGTGCCTCTTTTTCTTTTGCATGAATGAAAAGTGAGGGGAGTCGAACGAGAGCGTTAAAAAAACAACTCGGGGAGTTGTTTTTAGCGATGACCGAAGATTTTTGCAAGGCACAAACAAAAAATACGCACAAATTGCCTTGCAAAAATCAAGAGCAAGCTCCCCTCGAGTCCACCTCACTTTTAATCTCAAAAAAACTGTTCAGATACACCTGTTGACAAAGTTTGTTCTCTATGCTAAAATATAGATACATAGGGTGGTGGTAAAATGTGCGATTGGAAAACTCCCGATGACTACAAAGGGGAAGAGTTAAATTATCATTGTAATTATGAAATCAGACAGGATGTCGGATGCACTCAAAAATTTCTTGATTTGGGGTTTTTGAAAAATTCTCGTTGGGATATTTATGCCGAATATAAGACGCTTTGTAAGAATTGCCCGCATTTCACAGAAGACGTAGGAATATATTTCGGCAACGGGCATTATACTGATAATTTTCAAAATAAAGATACGATTTGGTGCATCGGAAAAATATCAGACCAAAGCGAGCTACTACAGTTAGTATCAAATATTACGCAGACCGTCAAAGCGGTTTTTATTGATGATATTCGTATTGAAAATCTTTTTGCTCTGGAAAAATTTGAATCATTGGAGTGCGTCGTTATCGGCTACTGTCCAAAACTGATTCATTTTTGGGACTTTTCTCACACTCCGCATTTTAAGGTGTTGGAATATATGGCAAACCCGCGCTTGACCGATATTTCCGAAATTGGCACTGCGGAAAGCTTGGAATACTTCGGAATAAACACCTCGGTATCAAAAGAAAGTTTGAATTATATTGATTCATTTTATCCTCTGACCAAATTAAAAAACCTCAAAGAACTATCCTTGAACGCAACAATGTGTTCTGACAACAATATAGACAATTTGATAAATATTCCTAATCTTCGCAAGCTGTGGATATCTCCGCATACATTTTCGACAGAAGATTTTGCAAAATTTGAAGCATTGAAATTCAAAATTTACGATGAATATGGAATTTATCAAAATGGTGACGATTATGTTCGTCCGCTTGGTAAAGGCGCAAGATCATTTCGCTCCGAAGAATCAAAGGATAAATTCAAAAAAATCTATCTTGAAAAGATGTTAAAATACAAAGAGCATTAGACAAATAGCGACAATGCCAAAGGACACCATAGTGTGTCCTTTTTACTTTGCACGAACGAAAAGAGAGGGTACTCAAATAAGCACATGCCACCGAGAATTTTGAGGTAAAAAGTAATAGTGAAAACGAAATAAGTGAAAGCTACATTGGTTTGGTTACACCCTGAAAATTACTGTTATAATTTCAGAAAAGCATAAGCAATCATATTTTCATATGAACATATTATAAAATAAGTATTGTGCAGTAACAGTAAGAAAAAGTAAAAAATATTGACATAAAAAAGAAATTGATGTATAATCAAGTTATAAGGCGACCTTTAATAATAAATCGCCGAATTACCGTGATTTTTAAGGAGAAAAAACAATGGAGATTTTTGAAAACGTACCGAAAATACGCTACGAGGGCGCAGAGAGTAAAAATCCGCTTGCGTTCAAGTTTTACGATGCGGACAGAGTAGTGCTCGGCAAAAAGATGAGCGAGCATCTGCCTTTTGCTATGGCTTGGTGGCACAATCTTTGCGCAGAGGGCACCGATATGTTCGGCAGAGGCACCGCAAACAAATCCTTTGGAGCAAAGCCCGGAACGATGGAGCACGCAAAAGCCAAGGTTGACGCGGGCTTTGAGTTTATGCAGAAGCTCGGCGTTAAATATTTCTGCTTCCACGACGTTGATCTTGTGCCCGAGGCAGACGACATAAAGGAAACGAACAAACGCCTTGACGAAATATCCGATTACATACTCGAAAAGATGAAAAATACGGATATAAAGTGCCTTTGGGGAACTGCCAATATGTTCTCAAATCCCCGTTTTATGAACGGCGCAGGCTCTACTAACAGCGCCGACGTATATTGCTTTGCGGCGGCGCAGATAAAAAAAGCGCTTGATATAACCGTCAAGCTCGGCGGCAAGGGCTACGTTTTCTGGGGCGGACGCGAGGGCTATGAAACTCTCTTAAATACCGACGTTGCCTTTGAGCAGGACAATATAGCAAGACTTATGCACATGGCGGTTGATTACGGCAGAAGCATAGGCTTCAAGGGAGATTTCTACATAGAGCCGAAGCCGAAGGAGCCGATGAAGCATCAGTACGATTTCGACGCTTCAACCGCCATCGGATTTTTGCGCAAATACGGTCTTGAAAAAGATTTCAAGATGAACATAGAGGCAAACCACGCAACGCTCGCAGGGCATACCTTTGAGCATGAGCTTCGTATATCGGCGATAAACGGTATGCTGGGCTCCATAGACGCAAACCAGGGCGATTATCTGCTCGGTTGGGACACGGACGAATTTCCGTTTGACGTCTATTCCGCAACAATGTGTATGTACGAGGTATTAAAAGCGGGCGGACTTACGGGCGGCTTTAATTTCGACGCAAAGTGCCGCCGCCCCAGCAACACCCACGAGGATATGTTTGAAGCGTATATTCTCGGCATGGACACGTTTGCCCTCGGTCTTATAAACGCCGCAAAAATCATTGAGGACGGAAGAATTGACGACTTCAAAAAGAACAGATATTCCTCCTTTGAGAGCGGCATAGGCAAGGATATAGTTGACGGCAAGGCAACGCTTGAAGCTCTTGCCGCATATGCCGACAAATTAGGCGCGCCGAAAAATCCCGAAAGCGGAAAGCAGGAGCGTCTGGAAGCGGTAGTAAATCAGATCTTATTCGGTGCAAAATGAACAGTTATATAGGAATAGATTTAGGAACAAGCGGAGTAAAGCTTCTCCTTGCAAACGCTGACGGAGAAGTGCTTGCCGAGGTAAACGAGTCATACCCCATATACCACCCTTATCCCGAATGGAGCGAGCAAAACCCGTCGGATTGGTGGGAAGCCGTTAAAAGAGGGCTTAAAAAACTCACCGACGGACAAGACGCAAAGAGCGTAAAGGGTATATCGTTCAGCGGTCAGATGCACGGTCTTGTCGCCTTAAACGATAAGGGAGAGGTAATACGCCCCTGCATATTGTGGAACGACGGAAGAACGGAAAAGCAAACAAGATTCTTAAATGAAAAAATCGGGCAGAAAAACCTCGCCGCATATACGGGCAATATCGCCTTTGCTGGCTTTACCGCACCGAAAATCCTCTGGATGCAGGAAAACGAGCCCGATAATTATAAAAAAATCGCCAAAATTCTTTTGCCCAAGGACTATATCGCCTTTATGCTCACAGGTG
>CAMGRB010000064.1 GCA_946061315.1 uncultured Clostridia bacterium
CCGTTCCGCAACCGAGGTCGAGAACAAGAGAGGATCTGACCTTCTCGTTTGACTCTATTTCCTTTGCAAGAAACCGTGCAAGAGCGTTATAATCATACTCCGAATTTAGTGAATCGTAAATCGAAGCTATGTTGCGATACTGATCTTTGCTCATTTTATCCCTCCCACCGTACTGTCTTTATAGATTATACATTATTAAGAGGAAAATGTAAAGACAAAACTCAATTTTCGGGTAGTCTTATTTTATAAAATCGCACAGTGCGTCAATATCGCCCGCCCCCATTATAACCACACAGTCCGCATCTGACTTTTTTATGTAGCTGCAAATTGAGGTATAATCGGACATAAAAATTCCGCCGCAGTCACAGGCAAAGCCCTCGTCGGTTATCGGATAGACGTTTTTCTCCCTTGCCGCATATATCGGATACACTATAAGGTGCGCGCACTTTTCAAAGGAGTGGCAAAAATCGTTATACAGAGCGTACGTTCTTGAATAGGTATGCGACTGAAATACGCACAGTATTTTCTTAAAGCCCATTTCGCAAAGCGAGTCAAGGGAGGCTCTTATTTCTGTCGGATGGTGCGCATAATCCTCAAAAAGATGCGCCCCCGTGTCTGTAATTCTTAAAAATTCCATTCTTCTGCGGCTCCCCTCAAAACAGGATAAAGCCTCGGCAACAACGGGCACCTCTATACCGTTTTCACACGATACGGCAAAGGCACAAAGTGCGTTGTAAATATTGTGAAGCCCAAACTGTGAAAGGGAGCACCTTGCAAGCAGTTTTTCTCTCTTATAAACCTCAAATTCGGAGTGCGGTTTTACTATATTTTGTTCATTTTTGCGGGGGGAGTGTATGATTTTTGCTCTGTATTCGTTTTGCTCACCCGTGCCGAAGGTTATTATTTTTTTGTGTTTTAATAAAAGAGAGTTCGGGTTATCGCCGTTTATAAACACTCTGTCGGCTTTTTTTGCGTATTCTTGGAACGATGATATTATTTGCTCCATTGATTTGAAGTAGTCGGGGTGGTCAAAATCAATATTCGTTATCACCGCATCGGTCGGCGACATACTTAAAAACGAGTCCTCGTATTCGCACGCCTCGAATATGAAAAAGTCCCTGCTCCCGAATATATAGGCGGTGCCTGTTTCCTGCATCTCGGCTCCGCAAAAGACGGTGGGATTTTTTGCGGCGTAACCGAATACGTGCGAGAGCATGGCGCAAGTGGTGCTTTTGCCGTGCATACCCGCAACGCCTATTCTCGTTTTGTAATCCGTCATTATACAGCCGAGAAAGTCTGCGCGCGATACGGTGGGTATTCCCGTTGAGCGCGCTTTTACGTATTCAAAATTGTCCTCTCCGATAGCGCCCGTATAGACGACAAGATCCATGCCGACGACGCTGTCGGGGCTTGAACAGTATCTTATTTTGCACACGACCTCAAGCTTTTCGCATATTTTCGAGCGCACCCTGTCGTATCCGTAAACCTCCTTGCCGCAAAAAACGCAATACTCCGCAAGCGAGCTCATACTGATGCCGCCTATGCCTATGAAAAAGACCTTTTTCGCTTTTTTGAAAATATCGCAAAGGACCGCTTTGTCGAAACGTGTATTCGGGCAA
This sequence comes from uncultured Clostridia bacterium, assembly GCA_946061315.1. Lineage (GTDB taxonomy): Bacteria > Bacillota > Clostridia > Oscillospirales > CAG-272 > RGIG2000. The sequence continues at coordinate 1,620 of CAMGRB010000064.1, forward strand.
GACATACAAAAACCTCCAAAAAAACATTATTTTATCTATATTTTCACACAATATCCCACTCGATTTCACCGAAATATTTCACTGTGTACTCAAACAGTTCACAATTTATTGTTATAATTGAATTATCAAAGAAAAACAAAACGACGGAGGACCACAAAATGGTTATTACAGACATCAAAATCAGAAAATTTTTCAATGACGGACCGATGAAGGCTGTTGTATCGGTAACTTTTGACGGGGCGCTTGCCGTTCACGATATAAAGGTTATCAACGCAAGGGACAAATACTTTATTGTAATGCCAAGCCGTAAAAATCCCGACGGAACGTACAGGGATATAGTTCACCCCATCAATTCCGAGTTCAGAGCGGAGCTTGAGGGCGCCGTTATCAAGGCTTATTTCGACGGTCTTGAGGAGGCAAAGTTTGCCGAGAACGAAAAGGAGAATTTCGATACCGCCGAGGTATAAAACGATCTCGTGATGTGTGAAAGTAACCTTTTTTCACATTGAATATCAAAAACGATGCCACAGGGCGTCGTTTTTTGTTTCCCGTAAAAAATATGACCGTTATGTTTTGTGAAATGTGTTGACAGTCGGGGACAAAGTTGCTATAATAATGTAGAATGATTTATACATTACATATTATGATTGAAATCTAAAAATGCGAGGAGCTTATATGGGCAACATAAAAAAGCCGAGAGGAACAATTGATATCTTTCCCGACGAGATGGGCTTTTTCAGAAGAATTGAGAGCACGGCGAGGGACACGGCGGAGCTTTACGGCTTCGGCGAGATAAGAACGCCTACCTTTGAGGAGCTTGCCCTTTTCAAAAGGGGCGTCGGCGAGGTAACGGACGTTGTGCAAAAGGAGATGTACACCTTTGAGGACAAGGAGGGCAGGACATTTGCGCTTCGCCCCGAGGGTACCGCATCGGTCGTGCGCGCGATAATAGAAAACGGCAAAACGTCAGACGCTATGCCGCTTAAATACTACTATCTCATAAACTGCTTCAGGTACGAAAAGCCGCAGGCGGGCAGGAGCCGTGAGTTCTTTCAGTTCGGCACGGAGATGTTCGGCGCAAAGGACGCCTCTGCCGACGCAACGGTAATTTCTCTTGCGGATATGATAATCAGGCGCCTCGGAATAAAGAACGTAAAGCTTCACATAAACTCGATAGGTTGCCCTGAATGCCGCCCGATATACAGGCAGGCACTGACCGACTATTTCAAATCCCACGAGGGCGAGCTTTGCGATACCTGCAAGGAAAGGCTCAACACAAATCCTTTAAGAATACTCGATTGCAAAAATCCCGAGTGTGCAAAAATAGCGAAGGACGCACCGAACACGGTTGACTACCTCTGTGACGAGTGCAAGGAGCATTTTGAAACTCTCAAAGAGTATCTCAAAGCGCAGAACACCGAGTACGAGGTAGATACGAGAATAGTAAGGGGTCTTGACTACTACACCAAAACCGTATTTGAGTTCATATGCGAGGGAATAGGCGCACAGAGCACCGTTTGCGGTGGCGGAAGATACGACGGACTTATGGAACAGCTTGGCGGACCGTCACTTCCCGGAATAGGCTTTGCCATGGGAATAACGAGGCTTATACTTGCAATGAAGGAGAGCGACTCGCTGCCTTACGATATGAAAAACCCGACCCTGTATATAGCGTCGATGGGCAAAGAGGCAACCGCAAAAGCGCTTGAGATCGTTTTGTCACTTCGCAACAGAGGAATTTATGCGGAGTGCGACATATGCGCAAGGAGCTTGAAAGCCCAGATGAAATATGCCGACAAAATCGGCGCATCATATACGCTCATACTCGGCGATAACGAGCTTGCAACGGGCAAGGCACAGCTTAAAAATATGTATAACAGTACGCAGAAGGAAATAGACATAAATGGCATATACGAGGCGCTTTCAAACGAGCCTATGATGCTGTAAAGGGGTTATTATGGACAGACTTACAAAAGAGGACAGGCGCACACACTACTGCGGCGAGGTAGACAGAGAAAAGCTCGGCAAAAGAGTATGCGTTTGCGGATGGGTACAAAAACAAAGGGATCTCGGAAGCCTTATATTCATAGATTTAAGGGACAGAACGGGCATCGTTCAGCTTGCATTTGACGAAAAGACCGACAAGGCGATATTCGACTCGGCTTTCAGAACGAGGAGCGAGTACGTGGTCGTTGCAAAGGGAACGGTAAGAGAGCGTTCCTCCGTCAACAGCCAGATGAAAAACGGCGACGTCGAAATAGAGGTTGACGAGTACAAAATAATAAGCGCCGCACAGACGACGCCGTTTGAGATATCCGACGGGGCAGGGGTAAAGGACGAGCTCCGCCTGAAATACCGCTATCTTGACCTGCGCCGCCCGACGCTTACGAAAAATATTCTTATGCGCCACGAGATAGCAAGGGTTACAAGAGAGTATTACTATGAAAACGGCTTTATAGAGATAGAAACGCCCATGCTCATAAAGTCCACCCCCGAGGGAGCAAGGGACTATCTTGTTCCGTCGAGAATACGCAAGGGCAGCTTTTACGCGCTTCCGCAGTCACCCCAGCTCTATAAGCAGCTTCTTATGATAGCGGGCTACGACAGGTATATACAGCTTGCCCGTTGCTTCAGGGATGAGGACTTGCGCGCAGACCGTCAGCCCGAATTTACGCAGATAGACCTTGAGATGTCCTTCGTAAACCAGGACGATATTATGAATATGAACGAGGGGTACGTCGTTCGTTTGTTCAAAGAAATTCTCGGAGTGGAGATAAAGCAACCGATACCGCGCCTTACCTATAAGGACGCAATGGAGCGTTACGGCTCCGATAAGCCCGATACAAGATTCGGAATGGAGATAAAGAATATATCCGATATTGTAAAGGATAGCGGCTTCTCCGTATTCTCGGGCGCCGTCGCATCGGGCGGCTCCGTGCGCGCCATAGTTGCAAAGGGCGCATCAGACGTTCTTACGAGAAAAGAGATAGACAAGCTTACCGAGCACGCAAAGGGAATAGGCGCAAAGGGACTTGCCTATATAAGATACAACGAGGACGCGCCTAACTGCTCGTTTGCAAAGTTCTTAAAGGACGGCGAGCTTGATGCAATACTTGAGCGCATAGATTGCAAAAAGGGCGACGTTGCTTTAATAGTTGCCGATAGCGACAAGGTGACGCTCCCGACGCTCGGCGCACTTCGTCTGACGGTTGCGAAAAAGCTTGATATAATACCGAAAAATCTTTACAATTTCGTATGGATAACCGAATTTCCGTTCTTTGAGTGGAATGAGGAAACACAGAATTGGGACGCCATGCACCACCCGTTTACAATGCCGCTTGAGGAGTGCCTTGACAAGCTCGACAGCGACAAAGGCTCGGTAAGGGCAACGTCTTTTGACCTCGTTCTCAACGGAGTGGAGCTTTCCTCCGGCTCTATGAGAATAACCGACCCCTCCCTTCAGCAAAAGATGTTTACTCTCCTCGGTCTTACCAAGGAGGAGATAGACGCAAAGTTCGGCTTCCTTGTCGACGCTTACAGATACGGGGCGCCGCCGCACGGAGGAGCCGCCCTCGGCCTTGACCGCATAGCGATGATAATGTGCGGTGCGGACAATCTCCGTGACGTTGTCGCTTTCCCGAAGGTACAAAACGCCTCCGAGCTTATGACGGACTGCCCGTCGGAAGTTAACGAAAAGGACCTCGACGTTCTCGGAATTAAGGTCGTAAAAGAAGATAAAGAATAAAAACCTCCGCACACGTGTGGATAAAAAGAAATCAGACGGCTCAAAACCGTCTGATTTTTTCAAATTTATTTATATTATTTTTTGTCTTCGTTTTTAGCGTTGCCGTTTTTTGCTTCATCGGTGCTTACTTTTGCTTCGGCGGTGCTTGAGCTTGTTTTGGCACTTTCGTTTTGATCATCGTAATCACAATAATAGCAGTACTCGGCAGCCGCCTTGTCCTCGCGCCTCTTTATCGCTCTTTTCATGGTCGTCATAAGCGCGAACATTTTTGCCATCGCATAAATTCCTATCGAGATGGGGTACAAAAGCTCCATTGCGGAAAAACGCTGTACCGAGGGAATTAAAAGCATCGGAAAGGGAAATGCGCAAACCAAAACGGCGAGCGCAAGAGCAGAGAAGATATACGCCCTGTATTTCGGCGTCAGATGATTTACCTCCGTTTCAAAAAGGAAGAACAGAGCGATTAAAACGTATATGATTACCTGGCTTATCCTCGCTATCTCCGAGGTCAGAAGTCCGTTATAAAAATATACGGAAAATACGCCCGAAAGTCCCCAGAAAACAGTACATACGGAGAGGGTGTATTGAAGCCACCTCGGCACCGTTACGCTTTTGTTCTTTATTCTCCTTGGGAAAACCTCGACGATAAAGTATGCGCAAAGCGTGGCGGAGAGAATAAATCTTATTATTCTGAACACACCGTAGGATTGCGGATCGTCAATTATATTTGTAAGGTCGTAAATAAATCCGACAAGCATGGTAACGGAGCACAGATACGCGGCAAACTTCAAAAAGCCGCAGTCCTTTTTTACCGCCGTCACCTTGACCCCGTCGGCACTTATTGCGGCGTATGCACAGACAACGATAAGCGCTACGATAACGGTAAGAAATATGCAGGTTATAACCGTCGGTATTTTAAGCGAGTACGTTTCCGCGTTATAGCAGAGCTTAAACGACAAAATGCCGAATAAAAGAACCGGTATAAGACCGATTGCTATAACGGAAATCCACTTTTTTAACAAAGCGTATGTTTTTCTCATAATGAAATCAATATCCTTTCGAGTATAAACATCCGGAAAGTACGTGATACTACACGTTTTTATATATTTTACCATATACCGTACCGAAAATCAATATAAAAATAGAAAAAACAGGCAAAGCGGAATAAAATCGTACTTTTCAACGGAAATTCAAAAACGGTTGACAAGCGCGCCGATTTTTGATATTATTATTAAGGAAAACAAAATCGTCTTTCGGACGGGAAAAGAGGCAAATATGCTTGAAGAACTTAAAAAAGAAGTATATGAGGCAAATATGGCTCTCGTAAAATACAACCTTATAACTTTTACGTGGGGCAACGTAAGCGGAATAGACAGAGAAAGCGGACTTTTCGTAATAAAGCCGTCTGGCGTTGAGTACGATGAGCTTACCCCGGATATGCTCCCCGTTGTCGACCTTTGCGGCAACGTAGTCGAGGGAAAGCTAAAACCGTCCTCCGATACGCCCACGCACATAGAGCTGTATAAAGCATTCCCCGAAATAGGCGGAATAACTCATACGCACTCCCCGTGGGCAACGATCTACGCGCAGGCGGGCAGAGATATAGCCCCCTACGGCACAACTCACGCCGATTATTTCGGTTGCGCCATACCCTGCACACGCAAAATGAGGGACGACGAGATAAAGGGAGAGTACGAAAAGGAAACGGGTACCGTTATAATAGAGGCTATTCGCGATATAGGCGTTGATAAAATGCACGCCGCCCTCGTCCATTCTCACGGACCGTTTACTTGGGGGGACAACGCGTGGAAATCGGTTGAGGCGGCAGTAGTGCTCGAGCAGGTTGCCATGATGGCTTACAATACCGAGATGCTTATGCT
>CAMGRB010000065.1 GCA_946061315.1 uncultured Clostridia bacterium
AGGTTGCAGTAACCTTACAAGCGTAACTATACCGGATAGCGTAACAAGCATAGGCGATTATGCGTTCGAGGGTTGTAGTAGCATTAAATACAATGAGTACGATAATGCATATTATCTTGGAAATGATAGTAATCCTTATTTAGTTCTTGTTAAAGCAAGAGATACGTCAATTACAAGTTGTACTATCAAAGAGAATACAAAGGTTATTTATGCAAATGCGTTCGGTAATTGCTTTAGCCTTACAAGCGTAACTATACCCGATAGCGTAACAAGCATAGGCAGATTGGCGTTCGGGGGTTGCAGTGGCCTTACAAGCGTAACTATACCAAATAGCGTAGCAAGCATAGGCTATGGTACGTTCTCGGGTTGCAGTAGCCTTACAAGCGTAACTATAGGAGATAGCGTAACAAGTATAGGCGAAGATGCGTTCTCTGGTTGCAGTAGCCTTACAAGCGTAACTATAGGAAATAGCGTAACAAGTATAGGCGAACGTGCGTTCAAGGGTTGCAGTGGCCTTAAAGCAGTATATATAACCGATATAGCGTCTTGGTGTAATATTTCATTCGGTGATAGTACCTCTAATCCATTATACTATGCTAAAAATCTTAATCTTAACGGCACTCTTGTAACTGATCTTGTAATACCCGATAGCGTAACAAGCATAGGCGATAGTGCGTTCGAGGGTTGCAGTAGCCTTACAAGCGTAACTATACCCGATAGCGTAACAAGTATAGGCGGATGGGCTTTCAAAAACTGCACAAGTCTTGAAAGCATAACTATACCTAACAGCGTAACAAGCATAGGCAGTAGTGCGTTCTATAATTGCAGTAGCCTTACAAGCATAACTATACCGAGTAGCGTAACAAGCATAGGCAGTTATGCGTTCTATTATTGCAGTGGATTAACGAGCATTGCGTTCAACGATACCTCTACATGGTATAAAACGACGAGTTATACGGATTGGTTAACCAAGTCGGGCGGTACGCAGACAAGCGTGATAGACAGTTCCGCTAACGCAACGTATTTCAATTCGACATATTATGATTATTACTGGTATAAAAAATAAACCTATAACTCAGTTTACGAATTAAAAAATATTTTCAAGGAGCATATAAAAGTGTTTAGCAATAACCAAAGAATCAAAAGAATAGGTGCAAAACTTCCAGACGAACAGATAACGCACATAAAATATTTTATAAAGGGCGCGGTTTATAGTTTTTGTGCAAACAACTTAGAACAAAACGGAACGTCTCAATGGTTTGGGGTATACACTTTGTTTGGTGGAAAAAATTTTTATTGGAGCGATCCGTTGGTTGAACTTTATAATTATTATATCAAGTCAGGCAAATCCTCAACTGACGCTAAAAATATGGCGGGTCAGGACGTTGGGCATTTATTAAAACAAGTATTGCAAGAAGACGAGAGAACGTATGATATCGACAATACGCAAAGAAGATTTTCTATAAAAACATATAAGTGTACAAAGTTCAACACCAAGCAAAAGCATGCGGACAAATAGATTGAACGAAATGCGCTATCTTACAGGAGCTGTCGTATTAAGCGGCAACATATTTAACAAGCACTTATCGTAGCTATTATTGGAAACGCAGTTAAGAGAAATTAAATAGAGTAAAAAAATAAATCAATATCAGGCACATCTTATCCTTTGCGAAATAGAAGAATTTCTTAAATAATTTCCTTTCTACATAAATATAGGGCGGGTTTTACCGTCCTATATTTTTTAGTGCTTTATTTTTTGAAGCCGATTTTAGCTCTCTTCTCTTTTATCTGAAATATGAAAATCGGCTACCCTTTTGAGTAGCCGTGTTTTGCTATTGATCAGATGCCGCCGAAGCCGAAGGCAAAGACGAGAATCATCATTGTAAATACTATGGTGAGTATTACGGAAGCAACGGGAAATTCGTTCTTTGAGAATCCCTCGCTTCTTCTCTGGGTTTCCTGCGTTGCGGGATAAGTTTTCTGCTTCTCGTTTACTTCATTTATTTTTATATAACTCGTCTGTTGTAAATCGTCGCAGGATGAGTGCTTCTGCTTCGATTTCTTATTCTTTTCAGCCAAGCCCTTTACGGTATTATCCTCGTAAGTTCTGGAAGCTCTGCTTATGCTGTAACTTTTTCTTGTCGTACCGTACATTTTTACATCCTCCGTTTTCGTTAAAGTTTTTCCGCTACTCTTACCTTGGCGCTCCTTGATCTTGCATTTGTTTCAAGTTCTCTCTCCGACGCCGTAAGAGGCTTTTTCGTTATTATTTTTACTGTCGGTTTTTTGCCGCACACGCATACCGGAAAGTCCTTCGGGCACGTGCAACCTGCGGCGTATGAATTAAACGTGTTTTTTACTATTCTGTCCTCAAGCGAATGAAAGGTTATTATCACGATGCGCCCGCCGCTTTTAAGTCTTGATACGGCGGCGTCTATTGCCGGTTTTATTACGTCAAGCTCGTGATTTACCTCTATTCTTATTGCCTGAAAGGTTCTTTTGGCGGGGTGCTGAGCTTCTTTTCTTGCCGCCGCCTCGGGAATTGCGCTTTTTATAGTTCCTGCAAGCTCGAGAGTTGTCTTGATGGGGGACTTCTCTCTTTGCAAAACTATTTTATGTGCTATCGACGAAGCAAACCGTTCCTCGCCGTACTCGCTTATAATTCTTCTGAGTTCGGCTTCGCTGTAACCGTTTACAACGTCGTATGCTGAGAAAGGAGAGCGTGGATCCATGCGCATATCAAGGATTGCGTCACAGTTATACGAGAATCCACGCGACGGAGTGTCAAGCTGATGAGACGAGACACCGAGATCCATAAGGACACCGTCAATATGGAGAATATCTAAATTATCAAGAACCGACCCAAGATCAGAAAAGTTGCACTTTACGACCTTTGAGCGTTCGTTGTACTTAGCAAGTCTTGTTTTGCAGGCTTCTATCGCTTCATCGTCCTGGTCAAGTGAGATAAGCGTACCCGTTGTAAGTCGGGAAACTATTGCCTCGGAGTGCCCTCCGCCGCCTGCCGTGCAGTCAACGTATATTCCGTCCGGCTTTATGTCGAGCGCTTCAATGCACTCACCAAGCATTACCGGATAATGTGAAAATTCCATTTCACTTACCTCAGAAGCCCATTTCCATCATAAGATCTTTAATCTTATTCATATCAATCTTCTTCTGCTTGTCCTCAAATACCTCTTGTGCCCATATTTCAAGATGAGAGCCAACGCCCATTATAAGCACGTTCTTTTCTATACCTACTTTTTCTTTGAGGAATTGGGGAATTACTATTCTTCCCTGTCCGTCAACCTGTACGTCAACGGTGTTGGAATATATCTCGCGAATGAAATCTTCAAATTTCAAAGTGGGGAGCTGAGAAATCTTTTCCTCGTATTTCTCCCACTCCGCATTGGAGTAAACAAGAATACATTTATTGAAGTCGTTATAAGTAAGTTTGAAAGAGATTCCGAGGCTTTCCTTAAATTTTGCCGGAACGAAAACTCTGTTTTTAGCATCTACCGTGTGTTCAAAACGTCCGTAAAGCATCTTATCTCCTCCTTTCGCTCCACTTTAACCCACAATTATGCACTTTTGCACCACTTTTATGTACCCATTATAACCTATGATTTTCAAAATTGCAATACCTTTTTGAAAATTTTTTGAATTTTTTTGAATTTTTCTTTTCAGAGCATCATATAATTATCGACAAAAAGCAAAAATAATCTACTCGGCAGGTGGCTGAATTGACCACATTAAACGATAAAAACGGCGGGAGCAAGCCCCCCGCCCTACGCTATGAAATATAAAATCAATGTTTCTTAAATCCGCCTGTCCCATAAATTTCAGGGCTGTTGCAAAGTTTATTTGCAACAGCCCATCGCTATTTTGGTTATTTTTTCTTGCTTTCAAGGTTTTCTTTGTACATTTCTTCGATTGCCGCGATTGCGTTTTCGCTTACAAGCCCCGATAGGTTCTCTCCCTCGGCAAGCTTTTTGCGCACAAGCGTGGAGCTTACGGAGCTGTATTTCTCATCCGCTTTTATGAAAACCGTATCAAAGCTCGGGTCAAATGCTCTCATTGCCTCGGCAAGCTTCTTTTCGTATTTCTCGTCCTCGGAATTTCTTATCCCCCGTATTATTTTGGTAAGAGAATGTTTGTGCATATAGTCGGCGGCCAAGCCCTCGTACGCGTCTATGACAACGTTCTCCGTCCCCTCAAGAGATAGTTTCATAATCTCCTTTTTTTGTTCCAGGGTAAAAATATATTCTTTGTCTTTGTTAATAAGCGCAACGACGTACAGTTTTTCAAAAAAAGTGCTTGCCTTTTTAATTATCTCTATATGTCCGAGCGTTATGGGATCAAAGCTCCCCGTTACTATGGCGTTCATTTTTCTCCTCCGTATCAGGTTTCAGAAGCGTAATATACGTTATGGAATATCTCGATTTTTTACAAATGTAAAATTTTCTCCTCGTTTCCTCGTCGTCCCCGAATATATCCTCAACTCCGCTCTCGCAGACGATTATGGCGTTTTCGGAGAGTGCGCCCGAGTTATAAAGTTTTTTCAAAACGTCGCATATTACGTTGTCTTTGTAGGGCGGGTCTATAAAAACTATATCGTATTTTTCCTTGCCCGCGATACCGCGTATCATCTGACTGTAATCACAGGTCGATATTCGGCATTTGTCAAACATCTTTGATTTCTTTGCATTTTTTATAATTATATCCACCGCATCTCTCGATAAATCACAAAAAGACGCCTTATTTGCGCCGCGGCTCAACGCTTCAAGCCCAAGCTGACCGCTGCCCGCAAACAAATCAAGCACGTTTGCGCCCTCTATATCGAACTGTATCATTGAGAATATCGCTTCTTTAACTCTTTGCGAGGTGGGCCTTGTCGCATCTCCTTCGAGCGTTTCAAGCTTCATTCCCTTTGCCCGTCCCGTTATAATGTTCATACCGTACTCCTATTTTTTGCTTAAATATTCAAACACTTTTTCGGCGTCGCTTCTGCTTATTCCTTTTACCGCCGTTATTTCTTCAACGCTTGCGCTCTTTAACGACGAGAGCGTTTTGAAATGAGCAAGAAGTTTTTTCGCTTTTGCCTCGCCTATACCCTCTATCTTTTCAAGAGAGGAGGTTTTAAGCGTTTTCCGCTTCGATTTATCCATTGCGGAAATTGTAAATCTGTGTACCTCTTCTTGTATCTTATACACAAAAACAAAAACCGACTGCTCTTTTGCTATGCTTATTTCCTCGTTTTCGGTAACTATCGTTCTCGTCTTATGATGCTCGTCTTTTACCATTCCGAAAACGGGAATTTTAATATTCATTTCGTCAAGCACCTTTTTTATAACTCCGACGTGCGTCATTCCTCCGTCAAGGAGTATAAGGTCGGGTGTTTCGGAATAACTGCCCGTATTGTCGGAAAGATGGGAAAGCCTGCGCCTTATCGCCTCGCTCATTGCCGAATAGTCATCGGCACCCGACTGCTCTTTTATCTTAAAAAGCCGATAATCGCTCTTTTTGAATTTGCCGTTTTCTATCACTATCATACCGGCAGTTATCTGCTCGTTGCCGATATTCGATATATCGTAAGCCTCTATTCTTTCGGGCAGACAGTCAAGCGAGAGCATTTCGGAGAGCTTTGAGAGCACCTTTGTGTCGTGCTCCATTCTGCTCTTGTACTGCTTTGCCTGCTCCTGTGCGTTTCTTAAAACCATATCGCACAGTTTCTTATGATTTCCCTTTTGCGGTATTTTTATTTCAACCGACCTTTTTGCCAGGGTTTCAAGATATTCTTCGGTTAGTTCAAGCTCGCTTCTGTCAAAATCAAACGCAAGCAGTATCTCTTTCGGTATATATTCTCTTTTTGAGTAAAGCTCCGCCATAAAAGGCGACATATACTCGTAACCGTTATCGGACGCTATCTCGTTTGCACCGTAAATAAAGTTATCGCTGTCGGATATAATGCCCGAGCGGATATAAAATACGGATATGCAGGTTGACAAATCGTTTGAAAAGGACGCTATTATATCGTAATCATCGTCGGGAGAGCCGACTACCTTTTGAGAATCCCCGAGGCGTTTAAGGGCGTTTATCCCGTCCCTGCAACGCGCGGCGTCCTCAAACTGCTCGTTTTCGGCAAAAGCGATCATCTGGGCTTTGAGGTCGTCCGATGCTTTTTTTACGTTTCCGCGCAGAATATCCGTAGCGCATTGCATAACCTTATAATAATTTTCTTCGGTTATACTGTTGTCGCAGGGGGAAACGCATCTGCCGAGTTGCTTGTATATACACGGGCGCTCTTTGCCTATATCCCTCGGAAATACTCTTTTGCAGGTCGGTATTCCGAGCGTGCGCTCAAGCGTACCCATAACGCCGTATATAACCGATGTGCCCGAATAAGGTCCGAAATACTTTGCGCCGTCGTTCAACCGCTTTCTCGTCATGCTTATTCTCGGATATCTCTCATTCATGGTGACTTTTATATACGGATATGATTTTGAGTCCTTTAACAGAATATTATATTTCGGAGTGAATTGCTTTATTTTTACGTTTTCAAGTGCAAGCGCTTCTATTTCCGTATCGCAGAATATCACGTCGAAGTCGTTTACCTGCGATACCATACGCACGGTTTTAAGATTTGCGTCGGAGGAGAGATGAAAATATTGAGAAACTCTATCCTTTAAGGAACGAGATTTTCCTACGTATATAACCTTGCCCGAACGGTCCTTCATAATGTAAACGCCGGGTGTGCGAGGCAACGACGACGATTTCTGCCTTAAATAAGTAAGTCTTTCGTCAGACATAAAACCCCTCCTTTCAGATAATTTCTACAAACAAAACGGCGACAGTAAAAAACTATCGCCGCAAATTATATGTTCAGTCGTTAAGTTCGGATAAAATCAACTTTTCAAGCCCGTCGAGCGCTTCAACCTCGTCAGTTCCGTCAGCGATAAGCGTGATAACCGTACCCTTTACGATTCCCATGGAAAGAACACCGAGAAGGCTCTTTGCATTTACTCTGCGGTCGTCCTTTTCAATCCATACGGACGCTTTATAAGAGTTGGCTTTCTGAATAAAGAAAGTTGCGGGTCTTGCGTGCAATCCAACGCTATTTACGATTGTTACATCTCTTGATATCATAAAAAACTCTCCTTTTCCCGTG
>CAMGRB010000066.1 GCA_946061315.1 uncultured Clostridia bacterium
CTCATACTCGAAGAGCTTCTCCACACGGATGGCCTCAATCTCGGGCACGATAATGGAAATTTTAATATTTCTGCAGAGCCATCAGTTGAAGCATCGTTAACGGCGATAATTTCAAGGTTTTTGTATGTCTGGTTTATGATGCTGTCCAAACATTTTGCTAAAAACTTCTCCGTGTTAAACACCGGGATAATAACTGAAATTAAACTTTTTTCTTCCATTTTTGCCACCTTGTTTTTAATTTTTTTCCGTGCTTTAACTTGATTTTTTCATAAAGGGTAAAGCCATACGTTTTGTTTCTTGATTTAATTTCTTCTTTTGTGTAAACTTTTCCATTTGCCATGCAGAACTTAAAGTATTTTCTGCACTCATTTGCCCTTGTTAAAATTGCTTTAAATTCATGGGTGTTGAAGTTCGCAAAATTTAAAAATTTTTCTTTATAAAATTTAAAAGTTTCAAAGAGTGCATTTTCAGAGTTAATTGCGATTGTGCTTAGTGAATATAAATTTAAAGTGTCGATTCTGTCAAAAATTGCATCTATGTCATCAAGATGTATAATTGGATTTTTGGATTGCATAATGCTGTTTTCACGAACAACATAGTGATAGAGCAAGTTTGAAACTGTTGAAACAGAGTTTGTTTTTAGCAAAAGTTTGTGAACAATCCATTGGTCCTCATGAAATTTATTTGGGAATCGAATATCATCAAACAGGGAATTTTTGTAAAGTTTGTTCCACGAAACAACAAAACGGTCTTGCCTGGGTCCGTTTAAAAGTGAAAGGGCATCATTTTTAAGGTAAGTTTTGTTTTCAAGTTTTGGGCAGTCAGCATAAATTTCGCCTGTTTCATTTTCCATAAAAAAGGAACACATAGCCATATCTGAATTGTTTTTAATCATTGTATCAAGCAACAACTCAATCATATTTGGCTCAATCCAGTCATCACTGTCAACAAAACAAATATACTCACCAGTTGCATGGTCAAGTCCAAAATTTTTTGCGGAAGAAAGCCCACCATTTTGCTTGTGAAAAACCTTTATTCTGCTATCCTTTTTTAAAAGTTGGTTGCAAAGAAGAAAAGAGCCATCAGTTGAACCATCGTCAATCAAAATGACTTCCAAATTTTTGTAAGACTGTCGCAAAATACTTAATACGCACTTTTCCAAAAATCTAAAAGTATTAAAAATCGGGACAATAACAGAAACCAAACTATCTTTCATAATCAAACCAAAATCTTTTCGAAAAATGTGTGTTTTGTAATAATTTAAAGTCAAATTATCACTCTTGTAATTATTATTATTATAATACGATAATTGTCCAAAGTCAAGCTTTTCTGTTTTTGTTTTTATCAAATATAGTAAATATGTTAATATTGTATTAATCTTATTAAAACAAATTCAAAAACGCAAAAATTCTAATAACAAATAAAAAAATCCAACCTAAAACTAAATAAGGTTAGATTTTTTATTTAGAAACGAAACACGCATTTTGCCAAGAAATAGCCCTACAAGAAAGCCGGATAATTATAAAGGTGAACTTCAAACTTCTTACCGTCAAAGCTGATTAGTCGGCGCATCAATCATTATGATATGAAAACAGCGCAGGCACTCATATCGTCTTTGCGCAAATTGCGTTCCTTTGCCTCTTTTATTATGCGCTCGGGCAAGGCGTCTACGTCGTCGCCGTTAAACGAGGAGATAAGGGAAACCAACCAATCGCTCTCCTCGGAGCTTGACACGATACCGTCGCTTACCATAACGAGTACGTCGCCGCGCCTTACCTCAAAGCCGAGCTGCTCCGCGTCTATATTTTTCATAATTCCGATAGGAGCGGTTTTGGAGTGGAGCTTGAAAACGTTTTCCCCGCGCTTTATAAACGAGGGCGCCGCACCGCTCTTTACAAACGTGCCCTTGCCCGTTATCAGATCTATTTCCATAAGGTCAACGCTTGACGAGCATTCGAGGTTTTTGGCTCTTATAAAGTTATTTAGCATAGAGAGCGCAACCTCCTTTTCGCTTGTGGCGGAAAGTATCTTTTCAAGGAAAAGCGCACACATTGACGAGGTCATCTGTGCCTCCGTTCCGCTTCCCATACCGTCGCATACCAGCATATAGTGCTTGTCCGACGCACCGTCAAATGAGCTTACCGTATCGCCGTTTACCTCCTCGTTGTCGGTAACGCTTGATGCCCAGGAGGATTTTATATCGAATTTCTTCTCGGACTCGCAAATAAGAGTTGCATAGCCGCCATCGTCCTCTATGTTCGGCTCGGAGAGCTTTGTGCCCATCACCTTTTCAAGAGCGTCGGTAAACTCTCTTACCGTACATTTCGTTCTTTCCGTGTCAACGCCCGTTGCTATGACTTTTTTCTTTCTCTTTCCGTAAACCTCTATTTTATCGCATACAAAGCCGATTTTTGAAGAAGCCCTTGAAACCTTTTCGCTCATTGGGGGATCTGCGACACTCTCGTCCTCAACGGAGGAATATACGCAAGAGAGCATCTGCGAGATAAGGTCGTAGTCCCGTGCGCTTACCTCGAGCTTGTTATTCCGTAAGAAGTCTGTGTGTACGGATACGTTTTTTGCATTTACTCTCTCGAATATTTTATCTATATTCGGGCACCTGTGCAGGAATTTTTCATCTATATCCGTATGGCTTACGTTGCCGTTTTCATACACTGCCCCGCCCATTTTGGATATATTGTCCTCGGTGGTGTTTATATCCTTCTCCCAGCATATTTTTTCCTTCGGGCAGGAGGAACAGTATTTTTCGCACTCCTCAAGGCACATATTTTCAATGCTTGCACGGCTCGGATTTTTTATTTTTTCAGACACTTCCCCGAACATTTCGGAAATATCCTTAAAAGAGGTGGAAAGGGACGATATTTTGACCTTTACGTCGTCTATTTTCTTCTCCGCCGCAAAAGCCTCCATGCTTTTTGCCTCGGCGGTATCTTTTTTAAGAAATGCGGGGCGCGGTATCATCTCGAATTTTAATAGCGGGTACATAATAAGCGAGGCGCCGAGCAGTTCCGGCACAAGATAGACCACCGCCTCGTAGCCCGACACGAAAATACCGTAGCCGACGCTTAATACAAATGCGCTCATTATTGCAAGATAAGGAGAGGTTGCCCACAAAAAGCCCGACACTGTGGCGGCTATTGCATATACGGGAGCAAACGAAACGTTCTGAACGACGCCTAAAACGGTGCCGACCGCCGCACCCTTTGCGCCCGACATGTATCTTGAAATATAAAGAGTTAAAGCGTAAGAAAATATTATGGCAATATCTATTCCCTGTATTTCCTTACCCGACAAGGCGTAGACGGCACAGAACGAAAAGGACGTAAGAGCAAAGATGAAGCTGCGGTTTTTGCCGCCCTCAAGTGCACCGTTAAAGCAATATGCCATAATACCCGCAAACACCGTAAAGAAAAGGAGCACGAAAATATCGTAGTAAAGATACCCGCCCGCAACTACGCGGTATGCGCTGACACCGAGTGCGCAAAGCGAGCAAATAGCGACACGTACCGAGGTATTTTCGCAAAAGAGCGAGGAAATTATATTGTTCTTTTTCTCCTCGCCGAGCATCCTTTTTGCAGGCTTGTCCGCACCTATCCAAAGACTGCCGATAATTCTTAAACCCATAAGTGCGCCGAAGGCTATTAAGTACACGGGGTCGCCGTTCATATTAAACGCAACCGACAAAATTGCGCCCGCAAACGCAAACGGCGTGTACTTGCCGCAGGCGGCAACAAGAGCAAGCCCGAACGGGTACGTCCCGAAAATAAACTTTATCGGGGTTAAGAAAAATCCCGCCGCAAAAAGGAAGCATTCAAAAGCCACCATTTTGACCTCGGGTGAAATTTTTATCTTTTTTAACTGTTTTATGCTTGGCGTATTCATATTTTACCTCCGCTTTTCATATAATTACGTTCAACAAAATTATATCACGGTAAATTGGTAAAATATGTCATAGTGTGCGCACTTTTTTTATTTATTTTTGGCTTTTTCGGTCGATTGCGTATGACTGGTGCGTTTGTCTGTAAAAAAGTATCGAACAAGGTCGCAGAAATCTTTTGTCTATTGAATTTTTTTGCTTTGTGTGATAATATATATAATGAAAGCCGCGTCATTTGATTTATCTTTGTTTTAAGGCGGTGCAAAACCTCACGGGAGGAACAAATGAACTTAACTACAAAATTACTGCGCTCCCAGCTGAACGTTATGAAGCCGTTTGTCGAGGGCTGCTCTCTGGAAACGACGAGAAAGGCTCAGGACAAGCTCGGGCAGCTTATGGCTTCGACGCAGAAGCACGAAGTATCATATAATGATTTTACAAACGGAGGTTGTCCTTACTCGCTTATAACGCCGAAGGACGATATAACCGACGGTATTATCCTCTACCTTCACGGCGGAGGCTACACCTGTGGCGATATATCCTATGCAAAGGGATTTGGCACAGTGCTCTCGGCAAAGTGCGGAATAAAGGTCCTTTGCGTTGCATACCGTCTGGCGCCCGAGGACGTTTTCCCCGCCGCCGTCAGCGACGCTCTTTACGCTTATCACTATCTTATTTCCTCGGGATATCATGCATCACAGATAATACTTGCCGGCGAGAGCGCGGGAGGAGGGCTTATATACTCTCTTTGCCTTAAATTGAAGGAGCTTTCCGAGCCGATGCCCGCGGGTCTTATTGCAATATCGCCCTGGACTGACCTTACCCTCTCGGGAAAATCCTATAAGACGAACAAAAGAGTTGACCCCTCGATAGTCAAGGAAACTCTTAAATTTTACGCCGATTGCTATATTTACGGCAAAGACGAGGACACGGAAAAAAAGAGAACCTATCCGAAGACGGAAAATAACTCAAAAAAAGACGCGGAAAACAAGAGCAATCCCTTTGCCTCGCCTCTTTTTGCGGACCTTACGGGAATGCCGCCCTCGCTTATTTTCGTCGGCGGTGACGAAATAATGCTTGACGACTCGGTAAAGCTTCACGAAAAGCTCATATCGTCGGGCGCAAGGAGCACTCTTACGGTGACCCCGCATATGTGGCACGCGTACGTTCTCTACTGCCTTTCCGAAAACGAAGGCGATTTTGAAAAAATAAGAAGATTTATAAAATCCACGGTGCCGCACCAGAAGAAGCTCCGTTGGATGAGCCTTGACAATGCGGCAAAGATATATCCTGCGGCAAGGCGCAGGAATTGGAGCAACGTTTTCCGTCTTTCCGCAACGCTTAACGAGGAAATAGACGTGTCCGCCTTAAAAGTGGCGCTTGACGTGACGGTAAGGCGTTTTCCCTCTATTGCCGTAAGGCTCAAAGCGGGGGCGTTCTGGTACTATCTTGAGGAGATACCGCACGCACCCGAGATAATGGAGGAAAAGGCTTATCCGCTTTCCCGAATGTTCTTTGACGATATAAGAAAATGTGCTTTTCGGGTAATAGTTTACGAAAAGCGAATAGCAGTAGAGTTTTTCCACGCTTTAACCGACGGCAACGGCGGATTTATATTCTTAAAAACTCTGCTTGCCGAGTATCTTTATCAGAAGCACGGGGAAAAGGTGCCCTGCGTCGACGGTATTCTTGACCGCCTTGAAGAACCGTTACCCGAGGAGCTTGAGGACAGCTTCTTAAAGTACGAGGGCAAGGTAAAAGCCCCGCGTTCTTCAAAGAGCGCTTTCCGCCTGTCCGGAACATACGAGCAGGACGGCTTCCGCACGGACACGACCTTTATCCTCGACGCAAAAGAAATACACGAAAAAGCGAAGGAAAAGAACGTCACGGTCACCGCTTTTATGACAGCCGCCCTTATCCTTGCAACGTCGAGAATACAAAGTGCGCAGATCCACCGTCAGAAAAAGAGAAAGCCCGTCAAAATTATTGTGCCCGTCAATTTAAGAAAGCTTTTCCCGAGCAAAACGCTGCGTAATTTCGTTCTTTACTGTACCCCCGGCATAGATCAGCGCCTTGGGGATTACACCTTTGACGAAATATGCTCAATAGTTTATCACACAATGCAGCTTGAAATAACACAGAAAAATATGAGCTCGATAATCGCGTCAAACGTTGGCGACGAAAAGTCCGTTTTCGTAAAGCTTATGCCTTTGTTTATAAAGAATTTCGTTATGAAAATGGTCTTTAACTCCGTCGGAGAAAAAACGTCTTGCTTCAGCTTTTCAAATCTCGGCGTGGCATCCGTGCCCGAGGAAATGAAAAAGTACGTGGAGCGTTTTGATTTCGTCCTCGGCGTTCAGTCCTGCGCCCCGTACAACTGCGGTCTTATAACCTATAACGGCAAAGCGTACCTGAATATAATAAGGAATATAAAAGAGCCTCTTCTTGAAGCGTCGCTTTACGAGGTGTTAAGAGAGCTTGATATACACGTTACCGCAGAGAGCAACATAAGAAAGGAGAAATAATATGTACTGTATAAATTGCGGAGTAAAGCTATCCGACGGGCAGACTATCTGTCCGATATGCAAAACTCCCGTATATCACCCGGATATAGATATAAAAAAGGGGACGCCGACGTACCCGAATATCGACACTCCCCCCGAGGAATATAACAAAAAGGGTATTATGTTCGTGATAACCTTTATCTTTCTTATTCCGCTGGCACTTTCGCTCATATGCGACCTTTCGCTCAATCACGCCGTAATATGGTCGGGCTACGTCATAGGCGCTCTTATAGTCACCTACGTGAGCCTTGTTCTGCCGTTTTGGTTTGCACACCCGAACCCCGTTATATTCGTGCCGTGCTCCTTTGCCGCCTGTGCCGTATTCCTTATCTATATCAATTTTCAGACGGGAGGGCATTGGTATCTTAAATTTGCATTGCCGATTGTCGCCGTTTCTGCCGCAATAACGACTGCCGCCGTAACGCTTCTGCGTTATATAAAACGTGGGCACCTTTATATTTACGGCTCGGTTTGCATAGCAACGGGACTTTTTACGGTGCTCATCGAAATTCTTGCCAATATCACGTTTTCCTTGCGTGGCACTCTGGTATGGTCGGCATATCCCTTAATTGCCTTCTTTATTATAGGAATGTTGCTTATAATAG
>CAMGRB010000067.1 GCA_946061315.1 uncultured Clostridia bacterium
ATAAAATAGAGAATATCGACTGTACGGTAATAGCGCAAGCGCCGAAGATGTCGCCGCATATAATAGAAATGCGCGACAATATAGCAAAAACGCTTTGTATAGATCCCGATTCGGTAAACGTAAAGGCAACCACCGAGGAAAAACTCGGCTTTACGGGAAGGGGCGAGGGAATAGCCGCCCATTGCGTCTGCCTTCTTGGGAATAAGGAACGGGGCTGACATATTCACATCCTATAATTTGACTTTCCACTCCCGTCCCCGATTCCGTGCTTTTATTTCTCTTTAATATCTTACTCACGGATTATCTTTTATGACACAAAAAAACAAATACCGACAAAAGAGGTTTCAGATGAAAATTTTATCTCCGTCAATCCTTGCCTCCGATATGCTCAATATAGGAAGCGAAATAGCAAAAATAGAAAAGTCGGGCGCGACTTACGTCCATATAGACGTTATGGACGGCGTTTTCGTGCCGAATATAAGCTTCGGCATGCCCGTTATATCGGCGGTGCGCAAATGTACTAGCCTTACGCTTGACGTGCACGCCATGATAACCAAGCCGGAGAGATATATTCACGATTTTGCCGTATGCGGCGCGGATATTATTACTTTTCATCTTGAAGCAACGGATAAGGAAGGCATACTTAAAGCCATATCGGAGATAAGAAAAGAAGGTAAAGAGGTCGGTATATCAATAAAGCCGAACACTCCCGCAGAGGAGGTCTATCCCTATATAGAGCTTGTCGACATGGTGCTCGTTATGACTGTGGAGCCGGGGTTTGGCGGTCAAAAATTTATGCACGATACTATGAGCAAGGTGGCAAAGATCCGCTCCTATGCCGAAAAAATCGGAAAAGAGCTTAAAATCGAGGTTGACGGCGGAATAAATGCCGAAACCATAAAAATCGCAAGCGAAGCCGGGGCTGACGTCTTTGTGCTCGGAACTTCATTTTTCAAAAGCGAGAAGCCGGTAGATGCAAAAGAACTTTTTTCGGGGCTTTGATATGAAAGAAAAAATCGTTTTGGCACTTTCCTGGGTCTGCGTTTTCATATCTATGCTTATGATATTTAACTTTTCTGCCGAGGACGGAGAAAAATCATCTTCGACAAGCCAGAAGGTAGTTGAAGACGTTTTAGGCATAGTAATGGACAAGGAAGATATCACGCCCGAGGTTGTGCAGAAGTATCAGTTTCCCATAAGAAAAGCCGCCCATTTCGGCATATATATGCTTCTTGGATTTTCGCTTTCGTGCGCTTACAGAATGACCCTTAAGAATAAAAAGCTTTTGCCGTATATAATTTCGCTCCCGACCGCCGCGATTTATGCGGTAACAGATGAGATTCATCAGAAATTTACCTCGGGTCGCTCTCCGTCTGCAAAGGACGTACTTATAGACTCCGCGGGTGCGCTTACGGGAATTTTAATTTATGCGCTTTTTATATTTCTGTTTCTGTATTTACAGAGCAAAGCGGATAAGCGCAGTATGAATAAGAATACGATATAAAAATAAGCGTCCCATTATCGGGGGCGCTTATTTTTTATGATGTCGCACAACGCTTCGTAAAGAGAATAAATATCGGCAGGCTTGTTAAATACGCTTATTCCTACTCTTACCGCGCCTCCGTCGCCTGTTTTTAAGAGCTTGTGAGCGCTCGGAGAGCAGTGAAAACCGCTTCTTACACATATATCTCTCTTGTCAAGCTCCGAGGCAACCGTAGCAGACGAGAGATTTTTTACGTTGAACATAAGAGTATTTCCGGGATAATCGTTCATTTTATAAACCGTTATCTCATCCTTTTCGGATAAAAGATCGCACAGAGTGGTGTAGAGGTTTTCCTCGTGAGAGCGTATTTTGTCCGTATTTACCGTTTTAAGCCACTTGAGAGATTCGGCAAGAGATGCAATACAGGGAGTTGCAAGAGTGCCCGCCTCGTATCTTTCGGGCAGAAAATCGGGCATTGTCATCTCAAGTGAATTTATACCTGTGCCGCCCTCAATAAGAGTTCTTCCGATCTTATCGCTTCCGTAGATGATGGCACCCACCCCTTGCGGACCGTAAAGTCCCTTGTGTCCCGGGATGCAAAGTGCGTCTATATTCATATCCTTTACGGAAATACTTTTAATTCCGGCGCTTTGTGCACCGTCAACGATAAAAAATATGCCGCGTTCCTTGCAAAGAGCGCCTATTTTCTTAATCGGCAGCGTTCTCGATCCCACGTTGGATACGTGGGTACATACAAGCATGGATGTGTCGTTTCGCATATTTTTCTTTATGCTTTTTATAATTTCATCGTCGCTGCCGCCCGATTCAAAAACGCTGTAGGTACAAAGTCTTTGTTTTACACATTCCGCAATCGGACGTATAACCGAATTATGCTCTATATCGCTTATTAAGACGTGCGATGAATATCGGAGGTTTGACTTTATAGCCATATTCAAGGCATAGGTCGTATTATAGGTAAATACAACGTTTTCCGCATCTGCGCCGA
Source organism: uncultured Clostridia bacterium (assembly GCA_946061315.1). Classification (GTDB taxonomy): domain Bacteria; phylum Bacillota; class Clostridia; order Oscillospirales; family CAG-272; genus RGIG2000. The sequence goes on from CAMGRB010000067.1 coordinate 2,490, forward strand.
ACATTTCGGCAAGCAAGACCCTCGCCTCGTAAATCTTTTCAGAGCTTGCAACAGAGAGCTTATGAGAGCTTCTGCCCGGATTACCGCAATATTTTTTAAGGCATTTCGTCATTTCCTCGGCAACGCAGGATGGCTTCGGAAACGTAGTTGCCGCATTATCAAGATAAATCATTTGTATCCCTTACGGTAAACTTATAATCTTATAATCTCCGTATATTTTACGGACTTTTGTTTTAAGGCATCTTCGGCTTGATATAAGTTTACACAATCAAATTTTATACCGTATGCGCAACCTTTTTCGGTCATATACGGCTCGAGCTTGACAATCTCGCTGTCAATTAAGAAATCTGCCAATGCTTTCTTTGCCTTTACGGCGTGCGTCATGGATCTTAAAGACGCAACACACATTAAATGTTTCCCCTTTGAGATTTTAAGATGCCTGTTTTTATTATATGCGCGCCGTATTCATTGTTTACCGCTTAATTAAAAACCCCGCCCAAAAGGGCGGGGTAGGAATTAAAGTGACGGAATTACCGCGGTTGCAATACTGAAGTAGATGAGCAGAGAAATAGCGTCAACTATAGTCGTTATAAACGGGCTTGCCATAACCGCGGGGTCAAAGCCGAGCCTTTTTGCAATAACGGGGAGAGAACAACCGACGAGCTTTGCCACAAATATCGTTGCCACAAGTGTAAGGCATATAACAAACGCTATTGTCGGCGTAATGCTTTCGTTGTGGAACAGCCATCTGTCAACAAGCATTATCTTGCCGAAATTGATAACTGCCAGAACTACGCCGCAACAGAGAGAAACGCGCATTTCCTTAAAAATGATTCTGAAAATATCGCGCATATGGATTTCTTCAAGTGCAAGACCTCTTATGATGGTAACGGAAGCCTGGGAGCCGGCATTTCCTCCCGTATCCATAAGCATGGGGATAAATGCGGTAAGAACCGTGCACGCGGCAAGCTTTGACTCAAACGAGGTTATTATCTGACCCGTAAAGGTTGCCGATACCATAAGAAGCAAAAGCCACGGGATACGCTTTTTCCATATTTCAAACACGCTTGTCGAGAGATACGGCTTGTCTGACGGGATAATTGCCGCCATTTTTTCTATATCCTCGGTAGCCTCGTCTTCTATGACGTCGATAGCGTCATCGACGGTGACTATACCGACAAGTCTGTTTTCCTTATCAACAACGGGAATTGCAAGCAGGTCGTATTTACTCATTTCCTTTGCAACGACCTCTTTATCCTCGTTTGTGCCGACGAAAATTATATTCGTTTCCATAATGTCGGAAATTATCATTTCCTCGTCGGAGAGGAGAAGCTTTTTTGCGGTAACGTAGCCGAGCAACGTTCTGTCGGGCTTTGTTACGTAACAGGTATAAATCGTTTCCTTGTCAACGCCCGTACGGCGAATACGCTTAAGAGCATCGGATACGGATATATCCTCGTCAAGACGGACGTATTCCGTCGTCATTATGCTTCCCGCCGAATCCTCGGGATACTTTAAGATTTCGTTTATTGTTTTTCTTGCCTCCGGGTCGGAGTTGTCAAGAATACGCCTTACAACGTTTGCGGGCATTTCCTCGATTATATCGACGGCATCGTCTATATAAAGCTCGTTTATGACCTCTTTCATCTCGTTATCCGTAAACGAGGAGAGCAGAAGCTTCTGATAGTCGCTGTTCATTTCGACAAACGTTTCGGCGGCAAGATCTTTCGGAAGAACCCTGAAAAGAACACCTATTCTATCTGGAAATTCTTCGAGCACTGCGGCAATATCGGCAGGCTCCATATCGCGAAAGAGGATCTTTATGGAGTAGTAATCATGCTTTTCAAGCAATTTTTCCACTTCATCTAAAATTTCGTTGAGATTTTCCATGGCAATTTTACTGCTTTTGCAGTATCCTCCTTTCTTTTTTAGCTCGGCAAAGGTCGGTACCAATCAGGTACGGTTCTGCCGAATTAAATTACGAGTCGCCCCATAATGAAAGAAGATACAAAGCAACAGAGAAAGAGTGGCCTAAAAAATTACGGCGCAAACACTGTCTGTTAAGTTGCAACTTCGGGGCTTCGATTTGGCGCTTGCGTCCATAGGCTCATCTCCTTTCCAAAAAACTGCCACACATATTATAATTTGATTTTCTAAAAAAATCAATACGATTTTATCAAAAAAAGTCTTTTTTTATATTTTTTCTTCTTACGAGAAAGAAAATTGCAATAACGAAAGCGATAAGGACAAAATTTATGCTTCCGCTTTCTGTAAAAGAGGTACTCTTTATCGGTACAACGGAGAACATTTTTGCATATGCAAAGCAAAAAACGGAGCAAATAACCCCTTGCAGAGCCTTAAAAGCAAAAAATTTAGCTTTATTAAGCGGAAAACCGTCACATACGGAAAAAATCTGTGAGTGGACGCATATTCCGCCAAAGCCTATGCAAAATCCCGTCATTGCGGCGCATATCGGCGCATATCCAACGGTTAGTGAGGCACAGGTGCCTTTGCAAAATTCAAGAATTGCACACAGTGCACAAAATGGAAAGCCGCCACGCTCCAAAGAGAAAAGAGAGGAAAAGAGGTCGATTATAAGAGAATAGAAAACAACGAACGCGCATACCTGCAATATAGCGGAGCAGGCAGAGGCGACAGAGCGCGCAAGCGAGGCAAAAAAAGAATTTCGCGCTTCTTTAACAAAATATGCGTATTTTTCGTTTTTGCGGTTCTTTTTTTCAAAGATGAGAAAAACTCCGTTCAAAAGAAAGGCGGATATTATTTGCACCGAATAAATGAATATGCCAAAGCGCATATCTCCCCAAAGCTTGCTTCCGACGTATCCGACAACAAAACCTATTCCCGCATTTGAAGAGAGGATTACCGAGTCGGAAAAATCACTTTCGTCCGATTGATTTTCTTCGTATATATCGCATATACATTTTGCCCCCGTAACAAATCCGCACAAATTGCCCGTGATTATCGGAACACAGTATTTTTTACAAACGCCTAAAACATTAAAAAGCCTATCGGGCAATTTTGAAAAAAGCCCGTCAAAGCAGGCAGTATATACTATCAGAGAAGAAATGACCATATAGGGAAAAAGAGAAGGAATAACGGATTTTGCACAGAATTCGAGTGACGATAAAATGGATGGACAAACATTTTCTACATTTGTAAAAAATAATATCATAAGCAAAACCGCAAACAAAACGGTAAAGCTATTCTTTATTTTCAAAGTTATTATTGCAATCCCTCCCTCATAAAATTCATTAGTAGATTATATGTGATAAGAGGTGCGATAAATGCGCAAAAGACACATTGAGGAAATCCTTTCCGATAAATTCGACATACCGCTTGAGGGTATAGCGTCCGTTCCGAACGCTCAATTCGTCGGAAATTCACAGCTCAGCATAGACGGTTGTATCGGCATAAAGAAGTATGAGCCCGACGAGATAGTAATAAGAGCCAAGGATTATATGATTACCGTTTCCGGCTCATCTTTGTCGATGCTCACGTTTTCACAGGGGAGGGTAAGCGTAAGAGGCTTGATTTTTTCTTACGCTATACGGGCAGTCGGCAAATACGAATAACCGTAAAAATTTTTACATATTATCGGGAGCTTTTATAAAATGCGCAGAAACATTTTCGGAAAGACTAAAATAAGAGTATCAAAAGAGCAGAAAAACAACGCGATGAATGTCATACTAATTAACTCACTCTGCTATAAAAAAGCAAGGATTCTTGACGATTCCTCTCTTGAAATTACCGTCGCAACGTCGAGCGTAGGCAGATTTTTGAACGTTTTCGAGGATAACGGTATAGATGCGAGGGCGGGCAAAAGCGAGGGGATTTTGGCTGTTATTGAAAGATATAAGGGCAGGTGGGGCGTGCTTGCAGGAGCTTTTTTTCTCATTTTCTCAATGTTTACTTCGTCAAAATTCGTATGGCGCATAGATATTGACGGCAACTTGCGCGTTTCCGACGAGGAAATAACAAAGTGCCTTGAAAACGTCGGCTTCGGACTTGGTACCTTTATTCCTTCAGTTGATTACGATACCTTGCATAACGAGTTTCTTCTTGAATGTGACGGCGTTGCGTGGATATCGGTCAACGTAGTGGGCAACGTTGCCAAGGTGCTTGTAAGAGAGAGAATACCCGAGGAGGAAAAGAAGGAGAACACGTATTCAAACGTCGTTGCCAAGTGCGACGCGCAAATTGTGCTTATAAAGCTTTACAACGGCGAAAAGACCGTTTCCGTAGGCGACGTCGTTCATAAGGGCGATCTTTTGATATCGGGAGTTATAGACTCAAAATCGCAGGGCGTGCGCTACGTGCATGCCGACGGGATAGTAAACGCGTATGTAAACAAGACGATAGAGGTAAAAATTCCTTTCAAAACTACCGAAAAAGTATATACGGGAAAAGTTTATAAGGATAAATCCGTAAAAATTTTCTCGAAATCCTTAAATTTTTCAAATAAATATAGAAATTACGGGGAGTTTTGTGATACAATAGAAACGAAAGAAC
>CAMGRB010000068.1 GCA_946061315.1 uncultured Clostridia bacterium
GCATTATTTCACATTTTGCAAAGCAAAATATTTCACTCTAAATAAAAATCGAGCAAAATCGGAAAAGATTATGCTCGATTTTATTTTTATCTCTCGGGTGGTGTTAACGCCGCCCTCGTTTGCGGGTAAGCGAATAGCTTCTTCCTTATATAGCCTCTTCGTTTATCTCCCGATTTTTGTTTTATGTAAAATTATCAGAACGTTTCCGGAATTATCTCCGCCTCGATATTGATTCTGCCGTCGCTTCCTCTCACCGTTCGGAAATAATATTTACCGTCCGTTTTTCCCATGTATATTTTGAGCGATTCTTTATATTTCGCCTCCGAATGAAAGCATATTCCTATTGATTTTACACGCATATTTTCCGTGCCGGGAATAACGTTGCAGATCATATCCGCATAGTTGGTGTTATTCATATGTCCGTTAAAGTCAATATCGCTGTATTTTACCGTGTATTCTCCCACGAGGGACATGGGCAGCTCCGACGGAATGTGAACTCTCGAGCTGTGCTCAAGCTGAACGGGCTCGTCGGTACTGTATTCGCTCGTGTCAATATCGGTCACCTTAAAGAGCTTTTTATCCTCTGTGGAGATAAGTGCCCAGGACGAGTACGCCTCGCATACGACCTCGTCACCTCTTTTTATTTCGTAGCAACGGATAAACCCAAGCCCTCTGCTGGGGCAAGCCCAGGTGCTTGCCTGGATCTCATCGTATGCATATATCTCGGAGTACATTTCCACCCTTATATTGCTCAAAACGAAGGCTTTCTTTTCGGCAAGCAGATCCTTATAGGTCGGCTTTTGCGCGCTTAACTGACACATTGCGGCTTCCTGTATGTACTTGAAAACCTGTGAAGCCCCCGCCGTTTCATTTGCGTTCGTTTCGTGAAATTTTACCTTGAATTTTTCACTCCATTTCATTTTTGACAATCAACTCCTTTAGGTAATTTTATCACTTCGGGCGGAATAAATCAAGTACAAACAAAAATATAATGTAAGCTTTTTTGAAAAACACTTTTTGGGCGCTTGATTTTAGGCTTTTGCAAATATACACTTTTGGTCAAATTACTGAAATTTTATTTTTTTGAAAAAAGTCGAAAACCGTTCGATAACGAACATATTTTGTGCATACTGCTTAATCAATTTAGGCAATTACCTATAAACGACGAAAGGTTAAAAAGCGGGGAAAAAAGCTTTTGCACGTGGAAAAGTTAGTGGAAAATGTGCATAACTTGCCGTCGCGCCGTCCAAGTTTTCAACTTTTCCACGTCTTTTGGGGGTGGAAAACTCAAAATCGCGTGTCGAAATTACTCATTTGCCGAAAATCAAGGTGTAGAAATTTCAAAAAATCAAAAAAAGTACTTGACAAAAAAATATTCATTTACGGAGTGAATATTCACCGTGTGAATAAATTATCCGTGTGCAATTTGCACAAAAATCACGGCAAAGCAAGGTAGGCAAAGGCTCCCGAGGTCATAATGAGTGCGGCAGATAAAACCGACGTGCACATATATTCCGTTTTCGACGATAAAAGAACAAGCTCCGCGGTGCTCTCGGGAGAGAGTGTAAGGCGCAAAATATACAGCGCCGACAGAAGTATAAGTATGTAGCCGAGCTTTATAAAATTTACGGCGTGAATATCGTAAACGCCCTTTTTTCTTTTCAGTTGGGAATTTCTCATAAATCCTCCTTTCGGTAAACCTCTTACGTATATTTTACAGCAAATCGCACTTTGTATCAAGCGGTTATATTTTCCGTTCCCGTCTTGCGCCTCGCTTGCCTGCGCGTTTGTGACGTATTTGTGACGCCTGTCTGTCCGAAAGTCAAAAAGCGACCAAAGCGACCGTTTTTTTGAATTATTCTATTGCAATTTCAAAAAAAATATAGTATTATAAATAAAAAGTCCGGCATATCGTCGGGAGAGCTTTGCGCTCTGCTCCGTACCCGCGCGGCGGGGAATGAACGAAGACCCGATATATGCCTCGTTATTGAAATCTTTAATTGCGGGTGCGAAATGGAAATGCTTGAGAAAAAGATAGAACGCGCCGTTTCGGATTACGGTATGCAATCGATATACGGCGGTGCGATAATAGGCTTTTCCGGCGGGGCGGATTCCTCGTCGCTTCTTCATTTTCTTTCGTCGAGGACAAAAAAACTTCTTGCGGTCCACGTAAATCATATGATTCGAGGCGAGGAGGCGGACAGGGACGAGCTTTTTTGCAAAGCGGTGTGCGAAAAATACGGCGTTGCTTTCGTGTCTTACAAAGTGGATATACCCGCACTTGCCGCACAGAGAAAAAAAGGACTTGAGGAAACGGCAAGAGAAGAAAGATACCGCATTTTTGATGCCGAGCTTAAAAAGCATCCCGAATATTCGTGCATAGTCACCGCCCATAACGCAAACGATAATGCCGAAACGCTTCTTTTTAATCTCGCAAGGGGTAGCGGCACAAACGGAATGTGCGGGATAAAGCCGATAAACGGCAAGATAGTAAGACCTCTTATTTATTGCACCAAAGATGAAATAACGTCGTACTGCCGTGACAATAATATAGAATACGTGACCGACTCCACAAACTCGGATACGGATTATACGAGAAACCGCATAAGACATATAATAATGCCCGAAATGGAAAAAATAAATGCGGGTTTTGTTGAGGCGGCTTCAAGGCTTTCGGGAATTATAAGGAAAGACGATGAATATATAAATTCCGTATGCCGACGCATAATATCGGAAAACGGTATTACCGACCGCGCGGATAAAGAACTTCTCTTATCGCTCGATGCTCCGTTGTTTTACAGAATATTAAAGCATATGGCGGGCGCGGAAACGGATAGCAGGACGTGTTCAATTTGCCGATCTTTCATAGAAAGCGCAAGCGTTGGAGATTTCATCAATCTCGGCGGCGGCATTTCCTTAAAAGCGGAGCGTGGATATTTCAGATTTATAAAAACCGACGAGCTTGAAAGAAAGGAATATAACGTACCTCTCTCAAACGGTCTTAACCTCATAGACAAAATCGGCGTCGCCGTAGTCCTCGGGGATGTGGGCGAGTTGCCACCCGGTGAGCTTGTTTGCGAGGTTTCTCTGAACGAAGATAAAATCGAGGGCAGGCTGTTTGCGAGGAACAGACAGGACGGCGATAAAATAATAAACGGCAAGATGACGAAAAAGCTCAAAAGAGTTTTTTGCGACCGTCATATTCCGTCGCATTTAAGGGACGAAATTCCCGTCATATGCGACGAGGCGGGGATAGTGTCCGTTCCGGGAATAATAAACAGGGACGGGGTCGCGGATCGATGCGGGAAGTTGAAAATAAAGGTATATAAAACAGCAATCGGAGGAAACAAAAATGATTAACGACATTCAGAAAATATTGTTAAGCCAGGACGAGATCGACGCCATAACGACAAGGATCGCCCAGCAGATCGACAACGATTATGCCGACAGGAGCAAGAGGCTTTTGCTCATATGCATACTTAAGGGCGGGGTCGTATTTATGAGCGATCTTATGAAGAAAATAAGAAGGCCCGTCGAAATAGATTTTATGAAGGTTTCGTCTTACGGCAACGGTACGGAATCGTCGGGAAGAATAAACATAATACTTGACCTTCACCGTTCGGACCTCTCCGATCTCGATATCATAGTAATAGAGGACATTATAGACAGCGGAAAGACGCTTTCCTATCTTGTGGAATATCTTAAACTCAACGGAGCACATTCGGTAAAGACCTGCACCCTGCTTGACAAACCGTCGAGAAGACAGGTTGAATTTGAGCCGGACTATTGCGGCGCCATAATCCCCGACGAGTTCGTCGTCGGATACGGGCTTGATTATGCAGAGCATTATCGCACGCTTCCGTTTGTAGGAATACTCAAACCCGAAATTTACGAAAAATAAAACGTACATAAGCACAAACGGAGGAATAAATGAAGAAAAACAGAGGTAGTATTATCACCATCGTATTCTATTTCATACTTATAGGGCTGATAATATTTGCAATAGCTTCGCTCTTTGCGAAGAACGATACCGAAAACCCGGTGTACAGTGATATAGTCGAGTACTTTCAGAATGAGCAGGTCAAGGAATTCTATATACAGAATAACGAGATCACCCTCGTTCTCCGTCCCGACGAAAAGCACGATAAGGATTGGTCCCTTACGTACACTTTAAGGGATATAAGCATCTTTTACAGCGATCTGCACGAGCTGATAGAGGAGCAGAATAAAAACGGAATAATAGAAAAATACGATTACACGATAAAGAACACGCCGTGGATAGTGTCGTATATACCGTATATCATTCTCATAATACTTTTCGTCGTATTCATGGTGTTCACAATGCGCCAGACAAACGGCGGCGGTAAGATGGGCAGCTTCGGAAAGTCAAAGGTGAGAAACGTCCAGGGCGAGGAGGAAAGAGTTCTGTTCTCGGACGTTGCGGGGGCAGACGAGGAAAAAGAGGAGCTTGAGGAGGTTGTACAGTACCTCAAAAATCCCTCGAAATTCACACGCCTCGGAGCAAAAATACCGCACGGAGTGCTGCTTGTAGGCCCTCCCGGTACGGGTAAAACGCTTCTTGCCAAGGCAGTTGCCGGAGAGGCGGGAGTCCCGTTTTATTCAATGTCAGGCTCTGACTTTGTCGAAATGTACGTCGGCGTCGGAGCTTCGCGTGTTCGTGATTTGTTTGATACTGCGAGAAGATCCCCTGCGGCAATTATATTCATAGACGAGATAGATGCGGTCGGACGTCAGAGAGGCGCAGGTCTCGGCGGCGGACACGACGAGAGGGAGCAGACGCTCAACCAGCTCCTTGTTGAGATGGACGGCTTTGACGGTCACTCCGGCATAATAGTCATGGCGGCTACCAACCGCCCGGATATTCTCGACTCGGCGCTTTTGCGCCCGGGGCGCTTCGACAGACAGATAACCGTCGGCTATCCCGATATGCAGGGACGCGAGGATATACTCAAGGTTCATTCAAAGAACAAGCCGTTTGAGGAAAACGTCGACCTTCACAAAATAGCGCAGACGACCGTAGGCTTTACCGGTGCCGATCTTGCAAACCTTCTTAACGAATCGGCGCTTCTTGCCGCAAGAAAGGGCAAGAACCTAATCGGTATGACCGAGATAGAGGACGCCATGATAAAGATAACCGTCGGCACTCAGAAGAAAGCAAGAAAGATGAGCGACAAGGAAAGGAAGAACACGGCGGTACACGAGTCCGGTCACGCAATAGTATCTCACGTTCTTCCCTCACAGGACCCCGTACGTCAGATTTCGATAATACCGAGCGGAAGGGCGCTCGGATACACTCTCACGCCTCCCGTAGAGGACAAATACAGCGAGTCCAAGCAGGAGATGAAGGAGAGAATTGCTATGATGCTCGGTGGCCGTGTTGCCGAACAAATAGTTTTCGGCGACTACACGGGCGGAGCCTCGAACGATATTATGCGTGCGACCGAGGTTGCGCGTAAGATGGTAACCGTTTACGGAATGAGCGATGAGCTCGGAACTATCCATTTCGGCTCTCAACACGACAGTGACGAGGTGTTCCTCGGCAGAGATTTCAGCTCAACTCCCGATTATTCCGACAGTACCGCGGCAAAGATAGACGCGGAGATAAAGAAGATCGTCGACGAAGCATACAATATGGCTTACGACATTCTTACGAAAAACAAAGACAAAATTGACTTTATCACCTCGTTCCTGCTTCGCCACGAGGTTATGGACGACGAGCAGTTTGCAGCGGCTATGAAGGAAGGCGCAACGATGGAGGAGGTTGAAAACCTCGTCACCGAGAAAAAGCGCAGAAGCGAAGAAGAAAACAGGCGCAGAGCAAAGCAGCTTGAAGAAGAAAAAGAGCGCGCAAGAGCCGAAAGAGAGCGCCTTGAACGTGAGCTCGGTCTTTATGACGGGGACGACGAGGGCAACGCACTCCCCGAGGGGACTTCGGAAAGCTCCGAGGTGACGGAGGGCAAAGACACCTCTGACGGCACCGGAGCAAAAGGTTCGGATAACGCTCCCGAAAAAAACGATTCGCCCGATGGCGATAATTCAAACGGCTGAAAAACGGAAACGGTCAGAAAACCGTAACCCATATCGCATTTTTACGCAGATTTTTGTGTAAACAGGGCTTAAAAATCGAATTGCATTACTGCAAACGCGGGCTGACCGTTAAAAATTCAGCCCGCGTTTATTTCATTATGCCATATCGCGTCAAACGTAACAAAAAACGTGATTTTTCAAAAACAATACAGTAAAAACCCCATTTGTTTTTGTGAAAAATGCATAAAAACGGACAGGCTATACTGTGCACTTATACAAAAAAGATATATTCCTATTGACAAAATAAAAAAAAGAATGTAAAATTATATTATGAAAATTATGTTAAGGAGACTAATATGAGAAAACGCATTATTGTAATGATTTTCGCGATTCTCGCAGTCGTTGTTTTTGCAGTATCCTGCGGTCACAAGCACAGTTATACCGAACAGGTAGTAGCGCCTACGTGTACCGACAGAGGATATACCAAATACACCTGCTCCTGCGGAGATGAGTATCTTGACAATTTCGTGGATACGGCGCATACCTTCGTTGAGGAGATCGTAGAGCCTACCTGTAAGGATGAGGGCTATACGGTTCTTAAATGTTCGCTCTGCGGACATACCGAAAGGAAAGCGGGTAGCGAAGTTGCTGCAACCGGAAATCACGATTTTGAGTGGAGATTGGGTGAAGACTCAACCTGTTCCAAGGAAGGATGGAAAAAGGAGCAGTGTACTGTCTGCAAGGCCACGGGTAGGACAGAGATTATCGCTAGAAAGGACCACGATTACGAGGATCAGATATTGAGAGAGGCAACCTGTACCGAGGACGGACTGGTAGCGCAGATATGTAAGCTTTGCGGATCCCAGAAAGACGAGGGCGTAACGATAGACGCACTCGGACACGATTGGGTCGCAGGCACACCGGTTGCTCCTACTTGTA
>CAMGRB010000069.1 GCA_946061315.1 uncultured Clostridia bacterium
CCGCAAAGTGCGGCGCGTGTTTTATTATAGTAGTATTTTTCTTATTTCGTCGGCGCTGTCCGCTATATACGTAGCACCCGATTTTTCAAGCTCTTCCCTCGTGCCGTAGCCGAAAAGGACGCCTATCGAGTCCATACCGAAAAGCTTTGCACCGTCTATGTCAAAATGGCGGTCGCCTATCATTATCGCCCGTGACGTGTCTATATTGCAGGTCTTTACGGCGTACTCCATAACCTCGTTCTTTTCGGAGCGTGACTCGTCAAGGCTCGCCCCTCCGAGAAAGTCAAAATATTTCAGAATGTCAAAATGCTCGAGGACGATTTTTGCAAAATGCTCGGGCTTGGAGGTTGCAACTACAAGCTTCTTGCCCGATTTTTTAAGGTCGGAAAGAAGCTCTTTTATTCCGTCGTATATCGCGTTTTGAAAAATTCCCGTCTTTGAATAATATTCTCTGTAATAGCCGAGCGCCTTTTTTGCGTCACTTTCGGAAAAGCCGTAAAAGTTCTCAAACGAATAAAGGAGCGGCGGACCTATAAAGCGGTAAAGCTCTCTTTTGTCACTAACGCTTATTCCGAATTTTTCAAGCGCATACGCCACGGAGTTTGTAACTCCCTCGCCGGGATCGGTCAGCGTCCCGTCAAGGTCAAAAAGAACGGTTTCATAATTCTTCATTTTTATCATCCCTGTGTACAAATTTTATTTGATTATACAACACGCGTCATCAAAAGTCAATATAAAATCAAAGCAAAGTGCCGAGTCTTTTTATCGCCTCGGACATATCTGCGGGTGAGCAAAACGAGCTTATCCTGAAATAGCCCTCGCCGCATTTACCAAAGCCCGCACCGGGGGTGACTGTAACGTGGCAATTCTCAAGCAAATAATCGAAAAACTCCCACGAGCCGTAGCCCTCGGGGCACTTTACCCAAAGATACGGGGCGTTATATGCGCCCGTGTACTCAATTCCCCTTTTTTTCAAAAATTCCGCCATACGTGTCGCATTTTTCATATAGCAGTCTATATTTTTGCGCCACTCTGCCACACCCTCGTCGCTGTATGCTGACTCTGCGCCCCTTTGGGTGATATACGACACGCCGTTAAATTTCGTTGACTGCCTGCGCCTCCACATTTTATTAAGAGAATAACTTTCGCAATTAAGCTTTTCGGGAACTACGGTATAGCCGCATCTTATCCCCGTAAAGCCCGCCGTTTTTGAAAACGAGCATACCTCTATGGCACACTCCTTCGCCCCTTTTATCTCATACACGGAGTGCGGATAATCTCCTTTTATAAAAGCCTCGTACGCCGCATCAAATATTATAAGAGAGCCCGTTTCAAGTGCAAATTTCACCCACGTGTCGAGCTTTTCTCTTGAATAAACCGCACCCGTCGGATTGTTTGGGGAGCAAAGATAGTATATCCCCGTTTTATACTCTGCTCTCGGCATGGGCAAAAAGCCGTTTTCCTCTGTTGCTCTCATAAAAACCGCTTTGCATGACGACATAATATTGGAATCAAGATAGACGGGATACACGGGGTCGGTAATATAGACGGTATTGTCGCCGAAAAGGTCGGTTAAGTTACCTATATCGCTCTTTGCTCCGTCGGAGATAAAAATTTCCTCTTTATCGACACTTACGCCGTATTTTTTATAATAATTTGATATTGCATTTTTCAAAAAATCATACCCCGTATCGGGAGAATAACCGCGGAATGTGTCTTTTTTGCTCTGCTCGTCACACGCTTTTTTCATAGTCTCAATAACGCTCCTTCCAAGAGGGAGCGTTACGTCCCCTATTCCGAGATTTATGATTTTAGCCTCGGGTTTTTTCTCCTTGCACGCTTTTACCCGCCTGCTTATTTCGCAAAAGAGGTAATTATTATCAAGCTTATGAAAATTTTCATTGACGTTTATTCTCATATTTCATACACTCCCCCGTATATTTTTTCGGCATTACCCGTAAGGTTAAGGCAAAAATCGTCTGTGCAGATAACCGAAAGTTCCCCTCCTTTGAGTATAACTTTTACTGGCTCACTATGCTTCAAAAATCCGTTTTTTACTCCTGCCGCAACCGTGGCACAAGCACCCGTTCCGCAGGAGAGCGTTTCACCGCTTCCACGTTCCCATACGCGCATTTTTACCGTATCTGTGTCGATAATCTTTGCAAATTCAACGTTTACACGCTCGGGAAAAAACGGGTGATTTTCTATCGCCTTTCCCTCTTTTTCAATGTTTATTTTCTCTGTGTTGTCGGTAAAGATCACCACGTGAGGATTGCCTGTCGAAAGGGCGGTTGATATGTACTCTTTTCCTCCCGCCAAGAGATTTTTAAGGATAAAATCTTTATCCGACGGGTCTTTTGTTTTCATAGGTATTTTATCAAGGGAAAAGTCCGCTTTGCCCATATCCACGCTTACAAGACAGGAGTTTTCGCCGTTTAAGACGATTTTAAGCTTCTTTATTCCCGAGAGAGTTTCGACGGTTATATCCGTCTTTTTGAAGAGATTTTCATATAGGTATCTGCCGATGCAGCGTATGGCGTTGCCGCACATTTTGCCCTCGCTGCCGTCCGCATTGAACATTCTCATTTTAACGTCTGCAACGTTTGACGGACAGATAAAAACGGCGCCGTCACCACCTATCGAAAACCGTCTTTTCGATATATGCGATACGAATTTTTCGATATTTTCGGGTCTTTTGAAGTTATCCGATATGTAGCCGAGTATATCGGTTTTTATACAGTCGAAAAATATATAGTCGTTGCCTGCACCGTGCATCTTAAAAAATTCCGCTTTCAAATTACGCCTCCGAATATTCTTTCTACAAATACATTGTATGCAAAAATCATCGGTTGCGATTTATTGCTCTTTTATTGCCCTTTTTATCGGCGGGAGCAAGCCCCCGCCCTACCTGTCTTAATATAAAAAAGAGTGCCGCTATGCGACACTCTTGATTTTATTTTTGTAAAGACGCTTCGTCCCCGATTTTTTTAATGTTAAACTTCTTATAGAACAGAACGAACATCGCTACCCCGCCGATTATCATAATGAGTGACCAGAACTGCGACGGTGAGAAAACGCCGATAAACTTGCCTCTCTCGTCCCCGCGAAGAAATTCGATAAGGAACCTGAATACTCCGTATGCTACTAAATATAACGGCATGGTGTTATAAAATTTCTTTTTGAGCAAGAGATACGAGATTACGCCGAAAAGGGCGAGCAAAAATACCGCCTCGTATAACTGCGTCGGGTGGACGGCGTGGCGCATACCGGGGAACGTGACGCCGAAAATAGAGTCCGTTTCCTTACCGTAACAGCAACCCGCAAAGAAGCATCCTATTCTTCCAAAGCCGTGTGCAACGGTGATGACGCAAGGTATTACGGGCAAAATTTTAAGAAGATGCAAGTCCATCTTTTTGCGTAAGATAAAGTAGACTATAAGGAAAAATCCCGCTCCGCCGAGAAGGCCGCCGATGAAGGTTATTCCGTTGCCGAGATGAAAGCCCGCCTGCGGATTTTTTATATAATTGTAAATCGCCTGGAAGAAAGCCGCCGCCACAAAGCCGAAGGCTATTGCGCCTACTCCGTTGTAAAACGAAAAATCAACGAGCTTCTCCTCGATGGAGAGCCTCTTTGAATACAGATAAAGAACAAGAAATCCGCAAAGTATTCCAACGGCTATCATAACGCCGTACATATGTACTTTCCAGAAGATAGGGTTTGGTAACATAATATCTCCTCTCCGAGTTTAAGATATACGGACATTATACTACAAAATAGCCGAAATTTCAATAGATTTAATAATTATTCTTTTCTTGCGAAAAAATTACCGATATTCGCTTTTTTATGGTACAATGTAAGAAGTAAGCCGACAGAGAGGAAAAGTTATGAAAAACGGTATAAAAGAAAAGATATATGAAAAGTTGGATAAGGCAAAGGCGCAAAACAATGCGCTTATAAATTCCCTTAAGGACAGAGCAAGCCTGACGGATTACGGTTTTTTGATGAAAAGTGACGGTGAAAAGGAGCTTTGGGCAGACGCTTTTCAGGCGGCGATTGACGAGCACGAAATTGTCGTTATTCCCGCACGCAAAAAGCCCTATTATATAGAAAAACAAATAGTCATACCCTCCAACCGTCGCATTGAGGCAAACGGAGCTACCATAAGGCAAACTCCCGATTGCAGCGTTCTTATGCTTCGGAACAGCAATACCGCCGACGGAACACACCGCCCCATTTGCGATATTGAGAAGAATTACAACATATCAATAGACGGCGGAAGGTGGGAAGAAATGCGCTCTGCGCGCGGCGGATACGGCAAGAGCGGAAAATACGATGAGGAAAGAAGTTTTTTCGGAGTATCCTCTCTGTTCTTCTTTAATAATATGGAAAACCTGACTCTGACAAATATCACCTTTGCCCATACGGCAGGTTTTTGTGTGCAGGCGGGAGATATTAAAAACGCCGTTTTTGAAAATATACGCTTTGAGAGCTGCTATGCGGACGGGCTTCACATAAACGGAAACACAAAAAATCTTATATGCCGCAACGTAAGCGGCGAGGTTGGTGACGATCTCGTAGCTTTGAACGTTTACGACTGGCAGAATTCTTCCGTTGACTTCGGTCCGATGGACACGGTACTGTGCGAAAATCTTGAACTTTCAAAGTCAAGCGGATACAAAGCGTTGAGAATTGAGCCCGGCCGCTATTATTTTGACGACGGAAGCGAGATTGACTGCTCTCTTAAAGACACAATAATAAAAAACGTAAAAGGCATACGCACGTTCAAAATGTATTATCAGACCCCCGGCTACAATATAGGAGAGTCCCCCGAGCGAGGGGACGTGGGCAGTGCCGATAATCTGTTTTTTGAAAACATAAAAATCGATTTGTGCGACCCGATAGACAAGCTTCCCCCTTACGTTGATTCCGACCCGGTAAGAGGAAGCTTTGCCGCTTTTGAACTCGGTGCAAACATAGGATATTTATGCCTTGAAAACATTGACTTAACGCTTTATAAAGAAAATTTTCCATACTCTTATCTTGTATGCTGCGGCCCAAAATCCGTACTGATGGGAAATTACGAAGTGTTCGACCCGTACCTTTCAAGCAAGGTAAAAACCCTTGAGTTGAAAAATATAACGGTAAACAAAGAACGTGTTCAGAGCGTAAGAGGCATAGTGAGAGAAATTGAGTTTGACGACGTAAACGAAGACGGACGTTCCACCGCCCGCGGCTCTATCGAAGAAATCATACTCGACGGCAAAAAAGTCAACTCAAAATAAGTATCATAACGCAAAATATCCGCCGCTTTAACTTTCAAAAGTAGATAAAAACGCTCCGAGGGTGCTCGGAGCGTTTTTGTGTATTGAAAAAGTATTATTTCATCACTTTTTCAAAGCGGAAGAAGGTGTCGGAGGGGTCATTGTTATTTTCCTCTGTCTGTTCTGACTTAAATAAATGATGCTCACAGAAAAACTCGACGGCGTGGAAGCCGCATTTGTTGATATAAAAATGGATATTGCGCTTTTCAAAATAGGGAGTGAACGTTTCCCACACCTCTGTTTCGGGGTGGAGCGCTTCAACCGCCTGCCACGCGCCGTAGCCGATACCTTTTCCGTGTTCTTCGGGAGCGACAAAAAGCAGATCAAGGTGGTTATGATGAGTCTTTTTATCAATCATCAAAACAACACCGCCTACCACTCTGCCCTCGAACATAATACGGTACGTTTCGCTGTTTTGTGCGTCAATACTGCGCTCGATTGTTTTGCGGGAAATAATCTCGCCGTCGGAATCAAGGTGGTCGTCGCGCTTTCCGAACTCCATAAGCGCCCCGTACTTAAACGCCCATTGATTATCGGTAATAAACTGTTCGCGATCCTCTGACATAAGCGGCACGAGAGTAACTTTTTCGTTTTTCATAATAAAAATCTCCTTAAAATAAAATTGCCCGGCCATTACAAAGTAATAACCGGGCGCACCCGACACCTTATCTGACAGGCGGATAGCAAGCATACGCTTACATCCCCGAGTGCTACGGCACTCTGTCCTCCGGTGACAAATATTGATTTACGTTGCCGCCATAAAAAGCGGCTGTTTTAATTATTTTTGCAGGCTGTCAAGATATTTTGCTATATCTCCGACGGTGACGAAGGTTGCAAGCTCTTCGTCGGGAATTACTATTCCGTTTTCTTCCTCCATGGTCATAAGGATCTGAAGAATATCGACGGAATCAGCACCGAGGTCGTCCTTTATGGAGGACTCGGGCTTTATTTGGTCAATATCCATTTTGAGTTGACTTGCGAGCATTTCTCTTACCTTATCAAGCATATGTATCTCCTTTAATTCAAAGCCGAAGCAATTTTTTCATTAAGATTTTTGTTAACCATTGTGTACGCCTGGTCTATGCACTTTTCAAATGCTTTGGCACCCGAGCTTCCGTGCCCCTTGACTATTGTTTTTTCAAGCCCGAGCAGAACGCTGCCGCCGTAGTTCTGATAGTTCATAAACTCTTTTTCTTGCATAAACATTTTGCGCATAAGAAGCGCGCCGAGCTTATTTATCCACGAGGACATAATATCCTTTTTCAGTTTTTTGAGCATCTCGAGGCAGGCGCCCTCCGTGCTTTTTATCAACACGTTGCCCGAGAAAGCGTCACATACGACAAGATTGTATTTCCCAGAGAGAAGATCTCTGCTTTCCATATTGCCGACAAAATTTATGCTCTTTTCTTCTTTAAGGAGCTTGTAGGCTTCTTTTCTTAATTCGTCACCCTTTTCCTCCTCAACGCCTACGTTGAGAAGCGCAACCTTGGGAGAGTCAATGCCGTAAACGCACGAAATATATGCGCTTGCCATAACGGCATACTGTCTTAACTGCTCGGGGGTGCAGTCTATATTGGCTCCGCTGTCGCAAATGCCGACTATACTTCCGTCCATGGCGGGAAGTATCGGGCAAAAGGCGGGACGGCGAACGCCCTCTATTCTTCCT
>CAMGRB010000070.1 GCA_946061315.1 uncultured Clostridia bacterium
ATTATGTTACCGGTGCCGACCGTACCCGAAATTGCGGTTGCAAACGCCTCAAACTGCGATACTCCCTTGCCCCCGTCGGACTTTTTCTTGCCGAGGGACTTTACGGTAGGAACGATGGTACTGTTCATCGAGTCGCCGAACTTGCGTATCTGCAAAAAGCCCGTGCGAATCGAGAGGAGAAGACCCGTGCCGAGAATAAGTATAATGACAGGCCAACCCCATACGACGCTGTTTATCGCGCCGTTTACTTTGGTTATAAAGTCAATGATGTTTTGCCACATAAGTGAGCCTCCGATGTAAAAGTGTTACTTGTTACTTATATCAAAAACAAAAAGAGCCAAACAACGTTTGACTCCGGGAGGGTGCGGCACGTGTCGGAATTTTGCGCAAAGCCGAGAGGGCAAGGGCAAAAAGCCTTGTGAAGTGTCGTTTTACTCCGTCCTTTTGCCTGAGAGATTCGTTACCGACCGACCTTGTAAAGAGCAAGGCAGAGAGGGCATCTTTCACCTTCGGCACCCATTTGAGTGGACTTCTCCGGAGTGCTATCAATACACAGTCCCGTCCATACGGACACCTGAGAGTGTTACTCCTTCGGCGGCAAGCCCTTTCCTGCGTACTTCATTTAGCATATTTGATTTTTGATAGCGGTATTGTAGCACATTTTCTCCCCCTTTGCAATAGTTTTTTGAAGAAAAATCGCACATAATAAAGAAATATGAGATTTTTTCACCTCTTCACTCTTCACTTTTACCTCTTACATATAATTAAAAGCCTCCCTGGCGGGAGGCTTTTAATTATATAATTGTTTGTTATTTTATCTGGGTGAGGTTGCCCTTTTCATCAACGGAGAAGGTCATCTCGGGGGTGCCGTCAACGATAATGGTTATAACGTTATCCGTCTTTTCCCACTCGGCATAGGTCAAAAACGTTCTTGTTTCTTCGCTTGTTTCGGGGTTGGTTGTTACCATAAAGACATAGATCTTGCCGCTGTCATTGAACTGATAGAGGAGGTAATTCGAGGGTGAATAGGTCTCGACGTAGGTATAAACCGTTTCGCCTTCGGTGTAGACGGTAAGCTCATTTGTACCGGGAACGACCGAGAGCGTAATTCCTTCGATTTCAACGGTGCCGTCGCCGAGTACGCACTTACTTGTCGAGGTGTAGTCGTAACCCTCGCCGTCGCGCTCGTAGGCGTCCGCATAGGATACGCCGTTTTTGGTGTAAATTTCAATCTTCATGCCCTGGAAGAAGTAAACCGTCGGCTCAACTCCGAGCATAGAACCTTTGAAGCGAACGATTGCTTTTTCATCCTCGTTTACGACGTAGAGGTAATCGTCGCTTTCGTAGACACCGTTTGCCTCATCGACAATTTCAAAGGTGTAGGTGTTTCCATCATATACGATATAGCCCATATCGTAAACCTGCGCCACGTAGAAGTCGCCCCAACGCTCTATCGTGTATTCCTCGCTATCGTAGAGTGAGAGGTCGGGTATGAGAATAAGCTCAAGCGTGTAGTCTATGCCTTTATAGGTAAGCGGTATTTTTACCTCGCCCGGCTTTGTAAAGTCGTATTCCGACACGTCGCCGACCATAATGTCTTCAAAGTTTACGTCCTCGTGACAAATTGTTATCCGCGAGTCGGGGAACTTCACTTCTTCCCAATAGTGGAAGTACATTTTTTCAATCTGCGACATAACGTATTCGTAGCTGCCGCAAATTGCCATGTCATCTCCACCGCCGAACGTTTTTGAAATATCGCCGTCGTTATAAATGAACAGACGAGTGTCGGTTGACGCACTGCCGTATTTTATGGTGACGTTGTATCTGTTGCTTCCTGCGGTGCTCAAATCAAACTGTTCGCCGTCGAGATAGAACATATCTGCCGTTAAGGGAACGTAGTAGTAGCTGCCGTCGGATGATGAAACCTTTAAGAAATATTCTTCACCCAAAACTCCGTCTTTTGCAAAAATTTTATCAACAGAATTGTCTTCTTTGGTGCAGACGGAAATATTGCCAACGTTCTTTTCCGCTATCTTGAAGTCGAAATTGGTTGTCGCACCCTTGTAGGTTACCTCAATATAGCCCGTCTCGTCATCGAACTTATTTGCGGTCCACATACCGTCGGACAGCTGAACGTACTCCTCGGTTCCGTTATTCAACGCTGCTATTATATAGAGGTAGGTAGCGTCTATTATCACGTTGCCTCCCGCGTCGGTTTCGCACAGTATCGGCGCAGAAAAATTGGTGTATATATATTTTGCCAATAAGTTTTCGGGATCGTAGACGTTTATGCAAAGCTCCGCGTCATAGTCCTTTATCCTTGCGGTGACGTTATATTCGCCCACCTTCGTGTTATCAAAGGGAGCTCCGCTTTCATAAAGGTCGGGATTGATTATCGCATAGGGCGTTAAGGTCAGGTATTCACTTGGTCCGTCGTTGTAGTAAACCTTGACTTTGAACGTGCCGTCGTTAAGTGCCATATATACGTTACTGTCAACACTCGTTATGATCCTCGAGTCAACGACCTCGAAGATAAAGGTTTCCGTGGCAAAGCCGTCCTTCGATTTAAGAGTAAAGGTCTGCTTGCCGAGGGTGTTCTTGTCAAACGAGCCGTAGGTCATATCAAACATAGAAAGCACTTCGGTATAGCTTGAACTGTTGTCGGTATATTCTATTCTTATACTGGGATACTCGCCGAGGTTTACGTAGCTGTCATAACTTTCTATCTTCCTTATGACCGCCCTGTTGACGTAGGTAAAGGAGAGGGTATATTCCTTTTCGTCGTAGGTAAACGAGATGGTATAGACCTTGTCACCGTCTGCAAAGTCGTAGTCGGGGTCAAAGCCGCCGTCGTCCGTTATCGTCGTGTCGGAGAGGCGTATATAGCCTGAGTCGTATCCGCGGTTGGACACGAGGTTAAATCCGATATCGCCGAGATCATTAAGATAGCCCTGCTGATATACGGTATATTCGGGCACCGCTTCCGTGCGGTAAAGGTCAAAGGTTATCTCAACGTCCTTTGTGAAGTTCTCCCTTGAGAGCGTAACGGTTCTCGTAACGGGGAAGACGCCCGCAGCTTTAAGCTCCGCTACCATAGCGTTAAACGCACCGACGTCGGGTAGATATAAGGAGATACTTGAGCTGGTGGTATTGCCGCTTTCGTAGAGTGCGGATACACGGAATGAGTGTATATCGTCTGAATCTACCACAAAGATTCTCTCGGCAGATACGTCGGCAGTCTTGTCAAACGGATATTTCTCGCTATAATCACAGCCATTACATTCTTTAACGCTATACCATTGATTATTTTCTTTGACGTACGTTGTTGCCGTCAGGTCATGATACTCATAATTATACGTATTTGAGCATACCGTGCAGACAAAATAGTGCTCATAGTCGTTGTATTCCAAAACCCATTTATGCGCGGCGGGGATGTTTATATCGTCTATTTCGTTGTAGTCAATATCAAAATACTTGCCCGCACACTCCGCGTCGGAGCAGGTGTAGTAGCCCTTTGTTCCGTCACCGTAACAGGTTGCGGGTACCTCGGCAGTCCAGACACCGAATGTGTGACCCGTGGGAATATCAAGAACGGTGATCTCATTATAGGAAGCGTCAAAATACTTACCGCAGCCAGAGCATTGGTAGTGGTCCCTCTTTCCGCTTTCGCTTATAAGGTCGCCGTAGGTGTGACCGGTTGTTTCAATTTTAAGCTCGTCGTCGGTCTTTTCGACACCTTCAATAAAGTTCTTTCCGCAGACGGTACAATGCTCGTGCGCCGCCACTCCGTCGGTCGTACAGGTCTTTGCAACCCCGGCAACGTTTTCAAGTTCGTGCCCTGCGGGTATTTTAAGCTCGCTCTCGACCTTTTCCACGCCGTCAATAAAGCTCTTACCGCAGACGGTGCAACGCTCGTGCTCTATAACTCCGTCGGTCGTGCATGTCTTTTCGACTCCCGAAACGGTTATAAGACTATGGCTTGCGGGTATTTTAAGCTCGTCATCGGTTTTTTCAACACCCTTTACGACGTTTGAGCCGCAGGCGTCGCAATGCAGATGCGCGATAACTCCGTCGGTCGTACAGGTAGCATCAAGTGCTTCTACTGTATAATAGTTGTGTCCGAGAGCATCTGTTTTAAGCTCATCGTCGGTCTTTTCCACACCGCCTATAAAGTTTTTGCCGCACACGGTACAATGCTCGTGCGCCGCCACTCCGTCAGCCGTGCAGGTAGCGCCAACCTCGGCAACAGATTTAAGCGTATGATCTACCGGCAACGTTTTAAGCTCGTCGTCGGTCTTTTCCACACCGCCTATAAAGTTTTTGCCGCACACGGTACAATGGTCGTGCGCTGCCACTCCATTGGCAGAGCAGGACTTAACCTCGGCAACAGGCTCAAGCTTGTGGCTTGCGGGTAGTGATGCTTCAATTTCCGTGCCATCCTGTGCAAAATCTTTTCCGCATCTTGCACAATGATAGTGCTCGGCATAGCCGTCCTCGGTACAAGTCGGCTCCTTTGCCGTAATGAGAGCTCCCATATCGTGACCGAGAGCTGCTATCGGTTCCGTTTCCACCTCGTTGCACTTTGAGCAGGTGCGCGTTTTCTCACCCGCCTCGGTACAAGTCGGTTCCTTCGTTGTCTGCCACTCGGAATATGTATGCTTACATTGACAAGAAGCGAGCAAAAGCACGCACGTAAGCAACGCAATAGCGAGCGACGCCAAAGCAAAAATTCTTTTCAAAACTTTTCCTCCTGTTTTCTGTTTTATTCTCTCCTGAAGGTACGCCGTATTTTGCCTTTCGCAAATTCCGTTCGCGCAAAAGCGTCGTACAAATACATTATAGCATAAAAATTCCATTTTGGCAATAGCAAATATTAGCATTGTTGATTTTGTCAAAAAATTACATGCTTCAAGACACTTTAATGTTTGCTTAAACCGAACTACACCCAATAAAAAAGCGCATCGTCAAAATGCACTTTTTTATATAAAATCTATTACTGCCGGGGATTTAGGCTATTTCAACTTTGCTTTGCCCGTGGTGTATCGTGATTGTGATTATGTCCGAATATTTGTTGTTATAACTGTGCTTCAGCATTTTAAGCATTTTAAGAAAAATATCTATGTCTTCCTGATATTTTGCATATATCTTATCAAGACCTATTATTTCGATATTAAGTCCTTTGCCGCTTACCATGTCCGTCGCACAGTCCCAAAAGGCGTCCCAATTTGCCCCGTAATAGTCCGGGAAATCGAGTTCCTTTTCTATTACCTGATGAATTTCGTAATAATTTTTAACGTTTGTAAAATCAAGTGTGTATTTTTCTTTATGCTTGTACATTTTTTCCTCATTTCGTAACTTTATTCTCATTTATTATACTGCAAATTTTTCTATAATTCAATAACGTGACGGATATTTATGCTTTTTATCGTAGGTAAGCTAAAAACGCCCGAAATATTTTTACAAAATAATTTCATTTGCTTGACCGTATAGGTATATTGTGATACAATGTGTAAAGAAAGACTTACTTATGATTTAATTGCTGTGGAGTAAACGGAGGTGCGCACTTTGAACGAACGCAAAAAACAACTTGAATTTCTCGATTGGGAGTTTGGCATATTCTTTCATTTTGGAATACGCTCTTTTTATCCCGGGCATAAGGATTGGGACGGGTTGGATATGCCACCCGAAAAGTTCAACCCCGAAGAGCTTGACTGCGAGCAATGGATACGCGTAGCAAAAAGTGCGGGGGCGACTTATGCGATACTTACCTGTAAGCACCACGACGGCTTTGCGCTCTGGCCCTCGAAATATTCGAGGTATAGCGTGGCAAACACACCTTGGAAAAACGGTAGGGGTGACGTTGTTCGTGAATTTACAAACGCTTGCAGAAAATACGGCTTGAAGGTCGGGCTTTACTATTCGCCTGCACAATGGGGAAAATACGCAATACCTTTTTCCACGGGGAAAGAGTACGACGACTATTTTATCGGTCAGATAGGCGAGCTCCTTACGAATTACGGCAAGATAGACTATCTCTGGTTTGACGGTTGCGGCTCCGAGGGGCACGAGTACGACAGGGCGCGCATAGTTTCCGAAATAAGCCGTATGCAACCCGAAATTTTAACCTTTTGCGACCCCGAGTGGACACCGGGTGTGCGCTGGATAGGCAACGAGGACGGATATGCCTCACTTGACAATCCGCTTGTGGTTTCCTCCGTCGATTTTTCGGAGCTTGCCACCGAGGAGCAAAGGCTTGATAAAGCGGTCTTTTTGCCCTCTGAGTGCGATTGCAGGATAAGGGACACGTGGTTTTACGACGATAACGAAAACACCATAAAAAGCCTTGACGAGCTTTTCGGTATGTACGAGATGTCCGTCGGGCACGGCTCGAATTTCCTACTTGATATAGGTCCCGACTATCGCGGACTTTTGCCCGAGGCGGACGTGGCGCGCGTTTTGGAGTTAGGAGATAAAATACGTCGCTCTTTTTCCGTACCGCTTAATTATACCGAGCCGTCAAAATGCGGTGACACCTACACAATAGTACATAAAGAACTTGACAGAGAGGACTGGAAAATACCCGAAAAGAGCCGCCTTTCAAACTGTCTTGTGATAAAAGAGGATCTTACGAACGCTCAATCGGTCACCTCTTTCAGAATATACGGCTATCTGCCCACTTATCAAAAGAAAAAGGTGCTTCTTTTCGAGGGGCACACGGTAGGGCACAAGGTCATTTGCCGTTTCGGAGCGATACGCTCTTCAAAATTCGAGGTCGAGGTAACCGGTCATAACGGACCTTACTCGCTCACCGAGATAAAAGCTTTTTATATAGAATAAACGGAGGCAACGTTATGGAAAAAACCAAAAACGAAAAAATTCTTTCATTACTTATAATACCTTTTTTCGCCCTCTATTTTATAATACTTGCATCAGAGAGGGTACAAAGCCTTGTAAGGTCCTTTGCGGATAAGT
>CAMGRB010000071.1 GCA_946061315.1 uncultured Clostridia bacterium
TTCTTTGGAGGTTTCTATCGCGCCCCATGCATCGCTGGAATTGTTTTGTATAAGGCAGTCGTAAACTACGATTTTTGCATCTGCGCTCCAGGCGGTATAAAGAACTCTGCCTATATTTTTCGTAATTTCTCCGCCGTAGATAAACACTCCAAGCCCCGCTCTGCCGTATGAAGAAATTACGGAGTAGCAAATATTTTGAGTCAATTTACCGCCGTACATATTGAAGGTACCGCAGTCTGCATGAACTACATAGCCGTTGGATTTGGTAACAATCTCCCCGGTTTCCTCGTTATAACCTATGTTTTCTACGGTTATTCCGTCGTACATATTTGTAACGGCAACGTCTTTATAGCTCTCGTCACCCATACGCAAGAAGCCGCCCCAGTAGTGACCCGAGCCGTTACCCGGGTTCATATTATAGTACGTTCCGTCAAAGGTTACCGTTCCGTTCATATCCGGAGCGCCGAGATTGATCTCTATGTACTTACCGGTGTTTTTCGAGTTAGGCTTCATAAAGAAGAAGTTGCCACTTACTTTATTGGAGGACGTACCTATTGTAACCTTGGCGTCAACTCCGTCATCTGGCACTACGGTAAGAATACCGCCCTTTATCTGCGGGCAAACCTTGGTTTCGGTAGTATCTCCGATAAGGACAAGCTTTACCTCGTGAAGCTCGGTTGCGATATAGTCAACGTCCAAAAGATAGCCCTGCTTCTGCGCATAAGTTACAGCGCCTGCCAACGTGGCAAAAGGCGTTTCCTTTGTTGAACCGTTGTTTGTGTCGCTTCCGTTTGCTCCGCCGACGTAATAAACGTGAGTCGTGACGGTTGCGCCCGACGGTCTGTCGGCTACGTACTCCGTACCGCCATAGGTGTACGTCCGTCCCGTTGAGTAGCTGTCAACCGCCGATACCACAACGGAAGACACAAGGCATAAAGCCAGAACGAGTATCGGAATAATCACTTTTTTCAAAACTTTCGTCTTGCTTTTCATTGAAGTTCTCCTTTGTAAATGTTTTCTTCATAATAAGTGAATTACTTATATAAATATTTTATCACTATTTATAATTTATGTCAACGAAAATAATTATTTTCATATTATTTTGTAAATTATGCACAATTTAAGCCGAAAATTCAGGCTCAATGAAAAGCTCAAAATCATCATTTTGAACAAAACGCCCCGCGGCACTTAGCGTGTTATCCGTCGAGGATAGCACGCTAAACTAAGTTTGCCCTTTGGGGCAAGTGAAGTTTACTACGTAAGTGAAGTTATCCTGCGGATAGTGAAGTTTTGCCTTCGGCAAAGTGGGCAATCGGCGGGAGCAAGATTAGAAAAGATGCCATACATTGTCATTCTGAGCGAAGCGAAGAATCTCTTTTGCTCCTGATCCTTCGCTTCGCTCGAGGATGACGGGAGCAAGGGAAAGATGGAGCCTTTTCGTCGGGAGCAAGGGGAGCAAGCCCCTGCCCTACGAAAACCGTTACCTTTTTACAAACTGACCGTCGAGGACGCCGGTCCCTACAACGAGAACCCTCAAAGCTCATTCTTCGCTTCGGGGAACCCCTACAAAAATTGTTATCCATTCATAAAAACCGGGACGGTCAAGACCGTCCCCTACAGCGTGAATCACCAACATTTCGGCGGGAGCAAGCCCCCGCCCTACCTTCCATTTTTCATTATTCATTATTTTTTCGCCCGCCCTGCAAAAACTTCACCGAAATAAAAAGAGAGAACATTACGGAA
Source organism: uncultured Clostridia bacterium (assembly GCA_946061315.1). Taxonomy (GTDB): domain Bacteria; phylum Bacillota; class Clostridia; order Oscillospirales; family CAG-272; genus RGIG2000. Next base: position 1,744 of record CAMGRB010000071.1, read on the forward strand.
AGTATCCGTTTTGCTCTCTCTTGTATAATTTTGCTTATCTTGTTATAAAGTTTTTATTCGGAAAGGTCCTCAACGTAAAGAACTCTTTCGGCATTCGGGTCTTCCTTCGGCTTATCCCTCTCGGTAAGGAATTTGGTTGCAACCTGCGGGAAGAGAGCGTAGCTTAAAACGTCCTCCTCGCTCTTTGCAAGTCCCTTTGCTTCCTCACGGTACTTGTCAAGCTCGGGTGCTATAAGGTCAGCCGGGCGGCAGGTTATTACCTCTGCGTCGCCGATAGCCTTTTTCTGCACTTCCTTGTTTATCTCACCCGGGAGCTTTCCGTACTCGCCCCTTAAAAGTCCCTTGGACTCCTTGGTTACCATCTTGTATCTCTCGCCCGCAAGGACGTTTAATACCGCCTGGCTACCGACAATCTGGCTGGTAGGAGTAACAAGCGGAGGATAACCGAAATCCTTACGTACTCTCGGAACTTCCGAAAGAACCTCGTAGTATTTATCTTCTGCCTTTGCCTGTTTAAGCTGCGAGATAAGGTTTGAGAGCATTCCGCCGGGGACCTGATAAAGCAAGGTGTTCGGGTCAACGCTCAAAACCTTCGGGTCAAGTATTCCCTCGCTCTTAAGTCTGTTTGCAACCTTTCTGAAGTGTGCGGCAATATCGCTTAAATCCTCAAGCTTTATTCCCGTGTCGTACTCGGTGCCCTTAAGGGTTGCCACTATTGCCTCGGTCGAGGGCTGTGACGTTCCGTTTGCAAACGGCGAGAGCGCGGTGTCTATTATATCAACACCTGCCTGTATTGCCATAAGGTACGTCATATCTCCCGTACCGGTCGTATTGTGGGTATGGAGATGAACGGGCACTTTAAGTTCCTTTTTAAGAGCCTTTACGAGCGAGTATGCGTCGTAGGGCAAAAGGAGGTTTGCCATATCCTTTATACATATGGTGTCCGCACCCATATTTTCAAGTTGTTTTGCGAGATTTACGAAATATTCTTCATTGTGAACGGGGCTGACGGTATAGCTTATCGCCGCCTCGCAATGTCCGCCGTATTTTTTTACGGCGCGCATAGCCGTTTCCATATTTCTCGGGTCGTTGAGCGCGTCGAAAATACGCACGACGTCTATTCCGTTTTCAATGGATTTCTTTACGAACTCATCGACAACGTCGTCGGCATAGTGCTTGTATCCGAGCAGGTTCTGTCCGCGCAGGAGCATCTGGAGCCTTGTGTTCGGCATAGCACGGCGAAGAGCGCGGAGTCTGTCCCATGGGTCCTCACCGAGAAAACGCATACAAGCGTCAAAGGTTGCGCCGCCCCAACATTCGAGCGACCAATATCCGACCTTGTCAAGCGCCTCGCAAGCTGGGAGCATGTCGGAGAGTTTCATTCTCGTCGCCGCCTGCGACTGATGAGCGTCACGAAGTATAGTATCTGTAATTAAAACTTTTTTTGCCATAATCATACCTCACTTAACCGAGAAGTGCTATAAGCACACCTGCGGCAATAGCCGAGCCGATAACTCCCGCAACGTTCGGTCCCATGGCGTGCATAAGCAGGAAGTTGCCGGGGTTTTCCTCCTGACCGACCTTTTGCGAAACACGTGCCGCCATAGGAACGGCGGAAACGCCCGCAGAACCGATAAGCGGATTTATCTTCTTTCCCTCGGGCAAGAAAAGGTTCATAAGCTTTGCGATAAGAACTCCGCTTGCCGTTGCAATTCCGAATGCAACAACGCCGAGGAGAATTATCTTTATCGTATTCCAGCTTAAAAACGTCTTTGCCGTTGCCGTAGCTCCGACTGAAATTCCGAGGAATACCGTAACTATATTCATAAGCTCGTTCTGCACCGTCTTTGAAAGGCGCTCCGTAACTCCGCACTCTTTAAGGAGGTTACCGAACATAAGCGAGCCGACAAGCGGAACGGCTGACGGAACGATGAGCGCAACGAACACCGTAACGACTATCGGGAAAAGTATCTTTTGGGTTTTTGTAACGGGGCGAAGCGCAGTCATAACTATCGCGCGCTCCTTTTTCGTTGTAAGAGCCTTCATAATAGGTGGCTGAATAACGGGTACCAGCGCCATATAAGAATATGCGGCAACTGCTATCGGTCCGAGAAGTGACGGTGCCAGCATTGCGGTAACGAATATTGCCGTAGGTCCGTCGGCTCCGCCTATAATTCCTATGGAAGCCGCTTCATTCGGCAAAAATCCAAGCGCTATTGCGCCTGCGTAAGTAGCAAATATACCTATCTGTGCGGCGGCGCCGAGGATAAGGCTCTTCGGGTTTGCGAGCAGAGGTCCGAAGTCCGTCATGGCACCTACGCCTATAAAGATAAGGCAAGGGTAAATTCCGAGCTTTACTCCGAGATAAAGAATATCAAGAAGTCCTGCCGTGAACGTATCGGGTGATGAGAAGAACTCCCAATGAACGTGGCCGCCCTCAAAGAGCGCCTCGTGGAAGATCTCCGCACCCGGAAGATTTGTAAGAAGCATTCCTATTGCGATAGGCAAAAGGAGCAACGGCTCGAATTTTTTCTTTATGGCAAGAAAGATGAGAAAGCACGCAATACCTATCATAACGAGATTGCGCCAATCTCCGCTTGTGCCGTCAAAGAATTTATAAACGCCCGTCTGTTTAAGGAAGTTTATTATTCCGTCCATTAAAATTGCCTCCTCAAGCGAGAGTGCAAAGAACGGCGCCTGCCTCAACGGTTGAGCCTGCCGAAACGGAAACGGAAGAAACTACGGCGTCTGCGGGAGCCATTATTTCATTTTCCATCTTCATAGCCTCAAGTATCATAAGGACGTCGCCTTTCTTAACGCTCTGACCTGCCGTAACGTTTACCTTAAGTATGTTGCCGGGCATAGGAGCATTGACAGTTTTTGCTCCTGCGGGTGCTACGGGCGCCGATGCTGCCGGAGCCGGAGCCTGTGCCTTCGGCTCTTCCTTTGCGGGAGCCTTTATGTCGTCCTTGTCTATTACCTCGAGTGTGATTTCGTAAACCTTGCCGTTTACGTTAACCTTGTAAGCTTTCATTTTCGTTTATCTCCTTCATTATTTAATCTCTTTGAATGAGAGGACGCGGATTGCCGAAATGTCGGTGCCGTTCTCCTCTGCTACTGCGGCGCACACCGCCGCTATGATTTCCTGTCTGTCGGGAATTTCACTCGGTGCGGCAGACTGCACAGCCGCTTGCACGGGTACACTCTTTTGCGGTTTTGCAAACTTATTACACAAAAACGTCATAAGCTCAACAAGACCGATGATGCACACAAGCCCGAGGAAAACTACGCCAACGCCCATTCCGCAAACGAACAAAACGTCCAGCGCACCTGTTCCGATCTCGGCTAAAATCAACAGATTTGTTCCCATTTTTTCACCTCGCAAACAACACGGTTTTTCCGCCCCGAAAGCGTACTCGGAAGCGAAAACCAAAATTTTTTTCATTGTATCACATATTGTTCAAAAAGTAAATAGAAATTCACATAATTTATTCTTAAATTCACAATCGGTTCACATTTTCAGAAATAAAGAAAAAGTCGCATAAAAAAATTTCAAGTCTGTTGAAAAATCTCCCACGGTGTGATACAATATGAAAGAACAGAAACACAGGAGGGCTTTATGTCAAAAGAAACGACCTGTTGCTTTACCGGTCACCGCATTTTAGGTGACGATTTTTCGAGAAAAAAGCTCGCTTTCTATATAGAAAAACTGATAGAGGCGGGGGTTGATACCTTTATCGCGGGTGGCGCGCTCGGCTTTGATACCGCCGCCGAGGAGGAGGTTATCTCGGCAAAGAAAAAGTACCCCGAAATAAAGCTGCACGTTTATGCCCCTTGCAAAAATCAGTCGGCAAAATGGAACGTGTTTGAAAAAATGAAATATAAAAAGCTTCTTGCGGCGGCAGACCTTGTAAATATGCCCGAGAACGATTATTACGACGGTTGTATGAAGGAGCGCAACTACAAAATGGTCGACGCAAGCTCTTTTTGCATAGCGTACTTTAACGGTGAAAAGCTCCGCTCGGGAACGGCACAGACCCTGCGTTATGCCGAGGCAAAAGGACTTAAACTCTACAATACAAGCACTCTGAAAAGCGAGGATTAAGAAAACTTGAGTAAGGTAAATTGGAAAGGCGGCACTCTGCTCGCCCCGCTGCCCGCGGTCATGGTATCGTGCGGCAGTATGGAAAAATCAAATATAATAACGGTTGCATGGTGCGGAATTATCAACACTTCCCCTGCAAAAACGTATATTTCTCTGCGCCCCGAGAGGTACTCGCACGGAATTATTCGTGAGTCGGGAGAGTTCGTTATCAATCTGACCCCGTCATCTCTTGCCAAAAAAGCGGACTTTTGCGGTATGTACACGGGCAGGCGTGTCGATAAATTTGCAAAATGCAACTTTACAAAAGAAAAAGCGACAACGCTCGAGGTGCCTATGATAGCCGAGTGCCCCATATCGATAGAATGTAAGGTTACAAACGTTATATCGCTCGGCACTCACGATATGTTCCTTGCCGACATTGTTGCCGTAAACGTTGACGAGGCGCTTATTGAAAACGGCAAGCTTTGCATAAACAGGGCGCACCTTGCGGCGTTTGCACACGGTGAATACTATAAACTCGGTGAGCGTATCGGCAAATTCGGCTTTTCGGTCAAGAAAAAGAATATGCCGAAGAAAAAACAGTAATAAAAACGATAATTTTGTTGCAAAAAGCGACACGTATGCGGCTTTTTGCACTTAAAAACGGAGGGATAAAAATGATTTTTCAGAACAAGGACAGAATAGTTTTCACGGGAGATTCCACAACCGACGCGGGAAGAAGGCGCCCGTACGGTGAAGGGCTTTGGGAGGGTGTCGGCAACGGATACGTAAGAATTATCGACAGCGCACTTTGCACAATCTATCCCGACAAGTTTTTCCGCATAATAAACACGGGTACAAGCGGAGCAACGAGCAAAAATCTTCTTGACAGTTGGCAACATGACGTCGCCGATCTCAATCCGGACTGGGTTTTCGTTATGATAGGCGCAAACGACGTATGGCGCCATTTTGACGAAACGGCACAGCACCTTAACGACAATACCCCCGAGGAATACAGAAAAAATCTCGAAGAAATGATTGCAAGGACGAAGCCGAACGTAAAGGGCATGTTCTTAATGAGCCCGTTTTACATGGAGTCAAACAACGGTGACGCTATGAAAAAAATG
>CAMGRB010000072.1 GCA_946061315.1 uncultured Clostridia bacterium
TGATAGCGATAAGAAACCCGATACCGACAACCGTCGATATGATGAAGATAAAGTCGATAAACAAGCCGGGCTTCAAGGTTGAAACAATATCGCTCCTTTACTATAACAGTACGCCGCTTGAAAAGGCGCTCGACCAGCTTTTCGTAAAGTGCGACAGAGCGTACAAAAACGGAGCCAACATAATAATTTTGTCGGACAGAGGAGTTGACGAAAACCACGTCGCAATACCCTCGCTCCTTGCCGTGTCCGCACTTGAGCAACACCTCATAAGAACAAAAAAGAGGACTGCAGTGTCGATAATTCTCGAAAGTGCGGAGCCGAGGGACGTTCACCACTTTGCAACTTTGCTCGGCTTCGGAGCAAGAGCGATAAACCCATATCTTGCGCACGAGTGCATAGGAGAGCTTATCGAATGTGAGCTTCTCGACAAAGACGAAAAAGTGGCAATAGACGATTATAATTCCGCAATACTTCACGGAATTGTAAAAATAGCCTCCAAAATGGGCATATCGACCCTTCAATCGTATCAATCCGCGCAGATATTTGAGATAGTGGGTATCAAAAAGAGCGTAGTCGATAAATACTTCACCAATACAGTCAGCAGAGTGGAGGGAATAGGGCTCGAAGAAATAGACGAGGGCGTCAAATTCAGACACTCCCACGCCTTTGACCCGCTCGGGCTCGGCGTAGATACCACCGTTGACAGTAACGGAGAGCACAAGCTCCGCAGCGGTTGCGACAAGGACGACCATATGTATAATCCCTATACCATACTTACGCTTCAAAGAGCAACGCAGACTGGGGATTATGCAAAATTCAAGGAATACAGCGCTCTTGTCGATGACGAAAACGTGCCGCATACGTTAAGAGGGCTCCTCACTTTTGATTTCGATAAAGTCACACCGATACCGATAGACGAGGTTGAGAGCGCTTCCGAGATAGTAAAAAGATTCAAAACGGGCGCAATGTCCTATGGCTCCATATCGCAGGAGGCGCACGAGTGCCTTGCTCTTGCCATGAATAAACTCGGCGGTAAATCAAACTCCGGAGAGGGAGGAGAACTGCCCGAAAGGCTTGCATCCGACCGTTGCTCCGCGATAAAGCAGGTGGCATCGGGTCGTTTCGGAGTTACAAGCGAATATCTTAACAGCGCAAAGGAAATACAGATAAAAATGGCGCAGGGCGCAAAGCCGGGCGAGGGTGGACATCTGCCGGGTAAAAAGGTATATCCGTGGATAGCTAAAACGAGATATTCCACCCCGGGAGTGTCGCTTATTTCCCCTCCGCCGCACCACGATATATATTCAATAGAGGACCTTGCACAACTTATTTACGACCTCAAAAACGCAAACCGTGACGCAAGAATATCCGTAAAACTCGTATCCGAGGCAGGCGTCGGCACGATAGCCGCAGGCGTTGCAAAGGCGGGCGCACAGGTCGTCCTCATCTCCGGCTACGACGGAGGAACGGGCGCCGCACCCAAAAGCTCGATACACAATGCGGGGCTCCCGTGGGAGCTTGGCGTTGCGGAGGCGCACCAGACGCTTATACAAAACGGCTTGCGCTCAAGAGTTATAATCGAAACCGACGGAAAGCTTATGACGGGGCGTGACGTTGCAATAGCCGCAATGCTCGGCGCAGAGGAGTTCGGCTTTGCCACCGCACCGCTTGTCACTATGGGCTGTATGATGATGCGTGTCTGCAACCTCGATACTTGCCCGTTCGGCATAGCAACGCAAAACCCCGAGCTTCGCGCAAGATTCAGAGGAAAACCCGAATACGTGGTCAACTTTATGATGTTCGTTGCCGAGGAGCTTCGTGAAATAATGGCAAAGCTCGGTATTTGCAAATTTGACGACCTCGTCGGAAGGAGCGATCTTCTCAAAGTGATCAAAAACAAGGCGCTCCCGAGGGCGAACAAGATAGATATGTCTTCGATAATAAACAATCCTTACGGCAACGCAAACAGCCATTTTGACCCGAATAATACTTACGATTTCAAGCTTGAAAACACCCTTGACGAAAAAGTGCTCCTTACCAAGCTTCAAAAAGGGCTTGAAAACGGCAAGGGCGGTAAAGTAAACGTAGATATAACGAGTACCGACAGAACGTTCGGAACGATACTCGGCTCGGAGATAACCAAGAGGTATAAGAACACCCTTAAAGAGGATACGTTCGTCGTAAACTGCAAGGGTGGCGCAGGGCAGTCCTTTGGCGCATTTATCCCAGCAGGTCTTACCCTTAAAGTCGAGGGCGATGCAAACGATTATTTCGGCAAGGGGCTCTCGGGCGGCAAGCTCGTTATATACCCTCCGAAGAACTCGGTATTCAAGCCCGAAGAAAACGTCATAATAGGAAACGTTGCGCTTTACGGTGCGACAAGCGGTTACGCCTACGTAAACGGAGTAGCGGGTGAGCGCTTCTGCGTAAGGAACTCGGGCGCTTGTGCCGTATGCGAGGGCGTTGGCAACCACGGTTGCGAATATATGACGGGAGGCGTCGTACTTATTCTCGGCAAAGTCGGTAAAAACTTTGCGGCAGGTATGAGTGGCGGAATCGCTTACGTTCTTGACGAAAATCACGATCTTTATATGAACGTAAATAAGGAAATGGTCAACATAGAAACCGTTTCCGAAAAGTATGAGGTTGCGCAGATAAACGAACTCTTGACCAAGCACTATAAGGAAACGGGCTCGCCCCTTGCAAAGAGGATTCTCGATGATTTCGATAACAAGGTATTTTCCTTTAAGAAGATAGTGCCGGTAGATTACAGCAGAATGCTCACGTCCATATCGGCAATGGAGGAAAAGGGAATGAGCCGCGAAGAAGCGGAAATAGAAGCGTTTTACGCAAACGTAAGATAAGGAGGCAGAAAAATGGGAAAACCGACCGGATTTCTCGAATACGAAAGACAGCAAAATACGTCTGTCGATCCATTGGAGAGAATAAAAAACTTTAACGAATTTCACACACCGCTGACCTCCGACGAGAGAAAAAAGCAGGGCGCAAGATGTATGAACTGTGGCGTTCCGTTCTGTCAATCGGGAATGGTATTAAACGGTATGAAAACGGGTTGTCCGCTACATAATCTTATACCCGAGTGGAATCACGAGATATATACCTCAAATTATAAGCACGCGCTCTCAAGGCTTCTCAAAACGAGCAACTTCCCCGAGTTTACGGGCAGAGTATGCCCCGCACTTTGCGAGTGTGCTTGTACGTGCGGTCTTGACGGACAGAGCCTTACCGTTAAGGACAACGAGCTTTTCATAATTGAAAACGCTTTTGCAAACGGCTATATGAAGCCGAGGGAAATAGAGGTAAGGAGCGATAAAAAAATAGCCGTAATAGGCTCGGGCCCCGCAGGGCTTGCGGTAGCCGATATGCTCAACTACAGAGGACACAACGTGACCGTGTTCGAGCGTGAGGACAGAGCAGGCGGACTCCTTATGTACGGGATACCGAATATGAAACTTGAAAAGAGCGTAGTTGACCGCCGTATAGACTTAATGATGGCGGAAGGCGTAAAATTCGTAACCGATGCCGATATGGCGGACAAGGAAAAAGCCGAAAAACTCGTAAACGAATATGACGCCGTCGTGCTTTGCGTCGGAGCCAAAAATCCGAGAGCAGTCTTTTCGCCCGAGATAATGGCAAAGGACGGAATGTATTATGCGGTAGATTTTCTTACCGAAAACACAAAGAGTCTGCTTAATTCAAACTTTGAAGATAAAAAATATCCCGAAGTTTCGGGCAAGGACGTAGTGATAATAGGTGGTGGCGATACGGGTAACGACTGTGTGGGAACATGTGTTCGTCACGGAGCAAAGAGCATTGTTCAGCTTGAAATGATGCCGAAGCCGCCCGTTATAAGAGGTGAGAACAACCCATGGCCCGAATATCCGAAGGTCTTAAAGGTCGATTACGGTCAGGAGGAGGCAATCGCCGTTTACGGAAAAGATCCGAGAGAGTATCAGAAAACGGCAACCGATGTCACCTTCGATAAGGACGGCAAGCCCGTTTACGTAACCGTTTGTGACGTTGCGTTCGAGGGCAGACGCCCCGTCCCCGTAGAATCAACCAAGAAAGAGATAAAAGCGGACGTAATAATCGTCGCCGCAGGATTTCTCGGCACGGAAAAGAATATTGCCGACGCATTCGGTATAGAACTTGATGCAAGAACAAACGTAAAGACGGATAACTATAAAACGTCAAGAGAAAAGGTGTTTGCGGCAGGCGACACAAGGACGGGTCAATCTCTCGTCGTCAGCGCCATAGCAGACGCAAGAGCCTGCGCCAAAGAGGTTGACACCTACCTCATGGGCTTTTCAAATATGATATAACATTAAAAAACCTGCCACTCGGCAGGTTTTTTAATTAAAGATTTTTTATTTGTCGCTATTTTCCTCATCGCCGTTTCTGTGCGCTATGAAATACTTTACGAAATGCGATATTTCAATGATAAAGTAAACGATGACGGCGCAGAGAATTATAGGCGATTTATAAGGGATATTTGCAATAAACGAAATGCCAAGCGCTATTAAAACCGTTGCAAAGAGAAGCACAACGAGATAAAAAGCGTTTTCCGCAAGATACGATTTTAATATTTTTCCGAATGAATTTTTGTTTTCCATAATTATACCTCCCATTTTGCGAGCCATAATGAGAAATTGCCCCAAACCGTGTTCCATTCATTATTGATTTCTATTTGCTTATTTTCATCGATATGCTTATACATTGTATGGTTCTCTTTGAAATAATCGGAGTATTCATATACTTCTTTATATCCTCCGTTTTCAAGCTCCGAAAGAGCACTGTTTGCAAGCGCTTCTGCTTCACGGATATTCTGAACGAGATCCGAAAAGGCTTCTTTGTCAACCGCTTCTATTCTCGATACCAAACCGTCAAAATATTCAGAAATATACATATCGCTGAATCCACCGTCTTTATATTCAACATTTTTAATATACCGAAGGGCAATGTCAGGATTCCAATAATCTTTAAAAGTATTCCCACTTCCGTCTTTAAATGTCGTTATATAACTATCAGACCACCAGAAACAAACGAAGTACACATAATCGTACATTGCCTGTATGTCCTGCAATACTCCCGTCGAGGCAAAACTCTGCCACAGCCTTAAAGTATCGCTCATATTCGAGGTATCAACCTCCGAATAGGTGGCGTTTTCTATTCTGTAATTGTAGACGTACCCGAAATCGTCTACGTAATTCCCGAATTTAAGAGTACCCGTTACCGATATTGCTTTGTCCGTATATTTGAACGACGAATTTTTCTTGGCATATACCGCCATCGTGTTTGAAAGCTGCGTCGTGTTCGGAACGCAGAAAGGACAGCTCTGGTACGGCATATTCATAAGGTACATAAAGCTTCCCGAAACGGGGGAGAGGGAGGACATATACCCTATTATTGAAACCTTTTTGCCGTCAAGCGTTTTAAGGTATTCAACGCTTGCCGCCTCGGAAAAGCTTATGAGCGTCGCCGATGAGTCGTCACCGCAGGAAACCGCAAACGGCAACAAAAGCAAAAGAACCAGCGTAAGAGAAATTATTCTTTTCATTTTTCCTCCTTATTCCGATATTCCGTCCTTGCGTGCCATACTTACCGTGCATATTATTGTCGGGAGCACGCTTATTACGAATATAATTGCCATAATAGCCCACTCAAACGGGTATGTTTTCCACACGTCGAGCACAATGCCCATTGAAGCGACGTAATTCTTTATAAGCGTCAGGAACAGACGTGATGCAAAAAACGCTATCGCGGTTGACATAAGACCTATTATGCCGTTTTGAACTATGTAGAGCAGATTTATTTTCTTCATTCCGATACCGATAAGGCGCATTAAGGATATTTCCTTTTTGGAATCGTACATATTGAGCAGGGTGATAACCGATATAACGAAGATATTCATTATGACTATTATTATGCAAAGGACGTAAACTATCTTCGAGCTCATATCGACGTTTTCAAGCACTTCCCTTAAAACCTCGGACGGATTTATAACGAGGATAGAAGAATCCTTGGAGTATTCGGTTTTAAGAGAGTAGTAGTGGGAGGGGCTTTTTGATTTTATGAGTATTGCGCACACCTCGCCCTCGTGATGTTCGTGTTCTTCCTCCTCGGTGCCTTCTTCACCGTGCTCGTGCACCGCCCATACAGTTTCGCAAGAGGTGAAAATAACGTTGTCGTAAGCGGTTTTCGTTTCACCGAGTATGCCGATCACTTTAAGAGGTGTGGACTCGTGCGTAGTACCACCCTCGGATATTCCGTGTGAGGTTATAAGCGAGGAGCCTATTGTAAGATTGTATTTTTTTGCAACGGCGGAGCCGACAACGGCTTCAAACGCCTCGGAGAACATCTCTCCCGTCTTTACGTTCTTGCCATCAAGAAAATCGGGCGTTGTGCCTACTATCTTTGCGCCGTTGTACGAATCTCCCATAGTGAAGGGAACGACCTTGTTGACGCGCATGTCGGCTTCGAGCCTTTCGACGTAATCATAGGATATTGTGCCAAGCGGAGTGTCGGTAAAGAACATGGTATTCATAGCGAGCTGTGTGGAGCTTCCACTCGGACCTATTATCATATCGTAATAAGCCGCCGTGCTTTTTATTCCGTTGTCAACCTGCTTTGATATGTTGTATGCAAGTATTCCGACCGATGCGGAAATAACTATTGAAAGAACAATAAGTATTATTTTGACCTTTTTGACGGCCATATTTTTGAGAGCAAATTTAAGCATCGTGCCTGCCTCCCGTTATTTCGTTCATATCTATTATGCAATCGAAATATTTTGAAAGACGCTCGTCGTGCGTCACGGCAATAAGCGTTTTACCCGCACTTATTTT
>CAMGRB010000073.1 GCA_946061315.1 uncultured Clostridia bacterium
GATGAAAGGCTTGTGCTTCAAAGCTTCTTCTTTTTCAATACAGTTGTAACGATTCAAAATGTTGTTTACTGTCTTGACACAAGGCATTTCGGTTCCCTTACTTTCAAGTACGTATTTAATCTTTTTAGCTCCCCAACCGGGGTGAGAGTATCGTTCTTCAATTATACGTAATTCTATTTCTTCAGGGGTTTTGTTAGCCGTAGTATTCGGCTTGCGGCTTCTGTTTGACAAATGTTCGTTATTGGCGTTTCTTTTTATCCATTTATATCCCGTCTTTCGGGTAATACCAAACTCTCGGCACAGCGAACTGAAATTTGAGCATTCTTTTGCAGCTTCTACAAATTCTTTTCTTAATTCTTCCACAGTTTTATCCTTCCAAGGCATCTTTTCTATCTCCTTTAATGTCTTTTTTGATGCCTTTATTATATCATAAAACTGTATACTATGTCCTTGCACTACCTGTATACTATGTTACTACACTATACAGCTTGCTCCCGCCGTTTTGTTTGCCGCTGATTTATAAGCGGGACGGTCAAGACCGTCCCCTACAAGAATAAGACACTACGAAAAAGTCATTAAATGGAGAAATTCGTTAGAATTTCAACCTTATTATTTTTCTCATTTACTGCTTTGGCAAAAAGCAGGAGGCGGATTTTAACCCGCCTCCATTTATTTTGGATAGACCGACTTTTTCGGTGTCGGCAAATGCGACAACCTTTTTCTTTATACTATATCGCAGTTATATATTTCGGCAATGCTCTCTACCCCCGAGTTCATACCGTAAATTTTAAGGTTCCGTAAAACAAAGGAATTTTTACCCCCGGCGCCGAGCACGGCGGGGCTTTTATCAAGGCTTCCCAGCGTGCCGTTTTTTATCTCAAGCGGCGCATTTTCTGTACTGACTATTATATAGAGATCAAGCGTATATCCGCATAGGTCTATCGTACACTCCTTTGCCATTTTCTCCTGCGTGCCTACGCACAGCTCCAAACGACCGTATTCTTTATTATCAATATCGACGTCTATTTTAATATCGCACGTCAGGTATATTTCGCTGCAAAATTCAGCCATAGATTCTAACGTTTCGCGATCCGAGGCAAAGCCCACTATTTTTCCGCTTCCGCTATACGTCATAGAATTGATACAGGGATTTAACGAGGTTTCTATCGTGCCGTTGTTTACAAGCTTGTATCCGCTCTCCCAATTCAGCGTAAGCCTGTGAGCTCCGAGGGAGAGGGTGGTGTTTTTACATACCGTAAGAGTGCTCGCATTGTATACGTGTTCTCTTTCTATAATATCCACGCAAAGAGTTATTTTGCCCCAGTTGCAAAGGTCGCTACCCGGGCGCACGTTGCCCAATGATTCGCAAAGCTCTTTTAAGCTGTCAACGCTCGTTTCACCCGGCAGTATTCTGTACTCCATTATCTTTTGCCCGAAAACCTTTTCGGAAAACGGTGAGGCGTTAACTATTGCCAAAGCGGGCTCCGCGTCGCTTACGTGTGAGCAGTTCTCACCCGTCAAAAAATAATCGTCCGTGTTCCCGTCGTTTAGCAAAGTGCCGTCGAGCTTAAGGGTAAATGCGGGTCTTAATATTCCGTATAAAACGTAAGTAATCTCGGGTACAAAATCGTTTGATACCGCACCGTTTATATTTTTGCGGACAAAAACCGTTCCCTCGCCCGCTACTCCCTCGGGAATTTCGCCGTTGAAAAACGCGCTGCCCGAGTTTACAAAGCTTCCGTTCTCATAAACCGTAATGCAGTTGCCGTCTGCTCCACCCTCGGCAAAGTATCCGTAATTCGTTATTTTGCCGTATACGCTTAACCTGTATTTGTCAATAACGCGCACCGACTCGCTTATTATCAGCTCCTTGCCCGTCGGCACGGTTACCGGCGAGTCCATCGTAAGAGTGCGCGTGCCGTCAATAGTGACCGTATCGTAATTGTTGCTTGTCAGCGCGACGGAAAGCTCGCTAAGAGTTGAAACGCTACACTCCCCCGGCAATATTTCATAATTAAGCACAAAGGAGCCGCAAAACTGTTCCGACCAGCCGAAAAAGTTTACTATAACATCGTATTTCCCCGCGTCTTTGGGTAAGGACACACTCTCGTCCGAGCCCTTCGGATAAACCGTTACCGAATACGTACCGCCCACGGGTTGTGTATCGGTAAGGAAGCTTATTTTAGGGAACTTTACCCCTCCGTCGTACTTTTCCCCGCTGTTCTGCAAGGACGCGTCGGCATCGGTCAAGCGTTGCCTGTACAAAACGCTTCCCGTACCATCTGCTAAAACGGTCTGACCGTCGTTTGCGAATATAGTGCCGTTATTTGTCCACGTGCAATTATAGCCTGACTCCTCAAACACGAAAATTTTGCCGTTTTCGCCGTTTGTGAAGGTGCCCGTTCCGCCGATACTGCCCTTAAGACGTACCGTGCCATCGTTTTGAAACTCGCCGCCGTCCTCTACGGTAACGGAGCCGTTTAAGTCAAAGGTGTTGCCCTCTCGTACGACAAATTTGCCCTTAATTAAAGACGAGCAGTAGAGTGTCGAGGTTTCCGCATAGACAATCTTGTCGGCACCCACCGTAAAATCGGTCTTTAACAACACACCGCCAACCTTTATTTCACGGTAATTTGGGTTTTCGAGCGCGGATATAAAATCTGCCTCTTTGGTAACTTTCACAGACGATCTTTCTATGATGAAATCAAGCGTTTTGCTGCCGAATATTTTCTCGGCATTCTCCGATGCTATAACCGTTACCGAGGCAGTGCCCGCGTTTACGTTGTTTTCGTATATGACCTCGTAATCGCTCACGTCAACCGCTTCCCCGCCGCTCTCTATTATGACGCTCGGCACAAGAGCGCTACCCGTATAATCGGCGGAGCCGTATTCGAGCAATACCGTACATTCGTCAATCGAATAGCGGCGATAAACGGACACGCCCTTGCCTATGACGCCCTTTTCCATATCGCTGTCCGTGTAAACCGAGGAGCCTGCCCCGCCCGATGTAATTTCGCCGCTACCGTCAATTTTGCCTCTGTTTAACAGCCGCGCGCTATAAAGAACTATTCTGCCCTCGTTTTCTATTTCGGAGGCGTTTTCAAAATCCGTTTCCTCGGGCGTTTCCCTTACGGATATAAAGCCGCGGTTTATTATTTTGCCGTTGTTTATAAGCCTGAATGAATTGCAGTCAACGGTTGTGTTCTTTTCAACGGTTAAAACCTCGCCCTCTCCGACGGTTATTTCACCCGTCAGCTTTACGGTCGAGTAGTTGCTGTCCCCCGCCATTTCTGAAAGCGTTTCAAAATCGTTTGCTTCTCCGTACATACCTTTTATATCAAAGGTCAGGGTTGCGCTTCCCGCAAACGTCGCCGAGGACTTTTTTGCCGTCACCGTCACGGTAGCCGTTCCCGCGTTTACGTTGTTTTCGTACGTCACGTCAAAGTCTTCCGATTCTCCGTTTGGTGCTATAACCGCAAGCCTTCTTTGGCTTTGATCTCTGACAATTATTTCGACCCGCTTTGGAGAACCGTCGTAAATTATTTCCCCGCCCGAGTTGCAGGTAAGTATAAGACCCCCGAGGTTGCACTTTCCGCCCGCGTCGCCTCCGTCAAAAAGCGTGCAGCCGCAGACAAAAAGCATCGCTATCAGGGTTATTGCCGAGCAAAGAACTATCCTTTTTGTTCTCATCTTCCCTCTCCTGTCGTAAGATAATCTGCGCCTAAAAAAGCCACTCCTCGCCGTCCTCGTCAATATCCTCGTTCTCTTCCTCGTCGTAAATATCGTTATCGTAAATACCGTCGTCTTCGTCTTCCTCGTCGTCGCCGATGATATCGTCGAGAACGATAAGGTCGTCTGTATCAAGGTCGTCCTTTATAATTTCAGGAACTGCTTCGCCGTCTTTTCTCTTTTTCTTTTTCCACATAACAATTCTCCTTGTCTTACGTAATCATTGATATTTTATTTTGAAATAATCAAGATATTTTTTGAATTTATCCTGGGCTAAAAGGCAGGTGTCACGCAGATAGCCGCGCTCGGCTCTCCACTGTTTTAAGCCTCGGTAGTAAAACATTTTAAGTTCTTCGTCGATAATGAACGGGACGTAGCCGCACCTTAAGCACTCCTTGAACAAAATCAAGCGCCCCACTCTGCCGTTGCCGTCCTGAAAAGGATGTATCTTCTCAAAGCGGTAGTGAAAATCGAGAATATCGTCAAAGGTCGGGCTTTCTATGGAGTTATATTTCGCTATAAGCTCCGCCATTTTTTTATCCACTTCTTCGGGTTGTACGGTTTGTTCTCCGCCGACCTCGTTGGGAACTTTTTTGTACTCTCCGACGGCAAACCACGGGAGCCTGCTGTCGCTCGTGCCGTTTTTCAGCGTGCGATGAAGTTCTTTTATAAATTTTTCGGTCAGTTTTTTGTTTGCGTCGTCAATTATCATATCGACGCACTTAAAGTGATTTGAGGTTTCCACAACGTCGTCGACATTGAGCGCATTATCCACTCCTATGGTGTTTGTTTCAAAAATATACCTCGTTTGCTCGTGAGTCAGCTTACTGCCCTCTATATGATTTGAGTTATAAGTCAGATCGATTTGCACCTTGTGATAAATACCGCCGGAAATTCGGTTGTTTTTCTCCGCGCGCAATATTCCTATCAGCGTTTCGGGATAAGAGTGCTTTTTGTTTATGCGGTCGGGCTTTGTGGCATCATCGGGTATATTCCACGTCTTGCCCGTCAGAAAAGCGCCGTCAATTTTCCCTTGCGCGCAGTAATTGCGCACGCTCCGCTCCGATATATTCCACTTTTTTGCGGTATTTGCTACCGATAAATACTTCATTTACTGTTTCTCCTTGAATATCGCCAAAATGCGCAAACACACGGCTTTTGTCAAAATCAAAAGCGCGCAAAATAAATTCTTCCTCTTATATTATACACCGTTATCGGCAAAAAGTAAATACAAAACTGATTTTATTTTGAAATATTTTGCCGATAACTTGCTTTTATGCAAGCAAAAGCACTCAAACAGTACGTCGATTACAGAATAAAAACAGCCACTCCCTTGCGGAAATGGCTGTTTTGTATTAAGCGTTAAGGCTTATTTTCTGTTTTTTTGATTGCTGCCTGCCTTACCAAAGAGGAGCGTTTTAACATGGTTTCAGAATGGAAAAGTTTCTTTACATATTGTGATTTATATGATATAATAAGGATAGAAAAGTTTGCTTTATACATCTTTGCAACGATGTATGAAAAGGAGATTTCATTTATGGAAAAGGAAAATATCATTCGCAAATACTTTACTTTGTGTGGTGTTTTTTTAGTTTTACTCGTATTGCTATGGTTGACTGTTTGTTTTACAGTTCAAAGTTCAATTTTGAGATTCATTTCTTTATTAGTGTTGTTATTGCTAGTAAATCCAATAAAATTAATTATTACCAAAAGAACTATATTGTCAGTGCTGTTTAATGAATTAGATGCGCATAAATTCCGAGAGATTATAAGCGACAAGCGTTTTGTTCCGCCTTTCTGGTATCGAATAAGCGGCGCAATATCGACAGGAGATTATAAAACCGTCGTTAATATGGCTGCAACGCAAATTCGTAAGAAAAATTGTTCCGTAAGGGTCAAGTATGCGTGTTTGAGTATTCTGGCACGGGCATATTTTGAGCTGAGGGATTTTGAAAAATTAAAAGTGTTGTACACAAAATATGAGGAGTATAAGAAAAGTTATTCATCTAAATCATATTTCAGAAAGACGAACTCAATGTGGAGTTATTACAAATACTTTTCTGAGCAGAATTATTATGCTTGCAAAACAGTATGTAAAGAAAGGAATATGGCTCTGAAGCCGAAAGCGTGGGGCAGTAAATATGTTAAACTGCAAAATGACTTTTATTATGCGGTTGCCTGCTATTCTGACGGTGAGCTTGAAACAGCAAAGGAATCGTTTGAAAACATCATCAATACCGCCCCTAAAATGTTTCTTTCCAAGGTTTCTCAAAAGTACCTTGAAACAATCGGAACAAGTTCACAACCGATAGTGTCTGAAGAAGAAGTCCTTCCTCAAGAAGATTATCGTCCCTTTGATGTCAATACTTCAAACAAAATACGCCGAAATAGGGTTGTTTTTGTAATTATGCTGTCTGTTTTGTGTATTTTGACTGTAATTTCATCAGTTTCTGATTATATCAATCAACAAAACTATAACGCTAAAATCGCAGAGTTTGAAAATGATCTGAACGACGCATTATCCGACCATTACGAACAAGCCAGGTTCATCAGGTATTTTAGCACCGAGTATAATGGACAATATCTTGATACTCTTTGCATCATTGACACAACGGATGGACTGGATTTAGCAAGTATAGTCACTTATGACGGAGGCGAAACCTGTGACATTATTATACTCAAAGAAGATATAAACATCGCCAAATCTTACTGTATAAAGAGTGCCGTCAGCGATAATTATATCGGATTCCGGATCTTTAATTCACAAATAAGCGATGGTGATTTCTATTATGCTATTGAATTTACATATGATGATGAGAAATACTGGCTTGGTATAGATTACATAGGTGAAACCGTGATAAACTAAATATAAATTAAGAATTACAATGTGATTCTGCAGCCGCACCCGAAAGTGCGGCTGTTTTTATCCAAATTACTTGCAAATTCTACAGTGATACGTTTCACTTTTTTTGTTCGCGTATAGGGGTTCCCCGAAACGAGTGTGCGAGTTTTGAGGGTTCACGTGGACTCCCGTTTTTCGATAATAATAAATATCCACCGCACGTGAAGTGAACCCAAAAGTTTAGACAAAAAATAATATTTAATTTACTGTGGAATGA
>CAMGRB010000074.1 GCA_946061315.1 uncultured Clostridia bacterium
CTACTCTGTGTACGCCGAGTGTTTCAAATGCAAATTCAATGATTTTTGAAACGGCCTCCGTAGCGAGCCCCATATTCCAATAAGACGGATTTATGACGTAGCCGACCTCCGCAACTCTGTTTTCGGTATCTATTCTCGTAAAGCCGCAGGTGCCTATCATTTTGCCGTTTTCCTTATAGACAAGCGCCCAGTCGTTGTATTCGCCCGTTTTGTATTTCGAGATTATGCTATTTATAAATGCGCGCGTGTAGTCTATGTCCTCGTGAACGTCCCAAAGCAAAAATTTTGTCGTTTTCGGGTTTGAGGAATACTCGAACATATCCTTGGCGTCGGAACGCCTCATATCCCTCAAAATCAATCTTTTTGTTTCAAGTGGAGGAATGTGCGAAAACAGTCTGGTAATGAAATTAAGCTTCATTTTTATTCTCCGTCCGAATTTTTCTGACTTTGATTATATATCAAAAAGTCCGTTTAGTCAACAGTTGCAAAAGAATATTTTTATGTTTTTTATTGATATTTGCTCTTATTTATGCTATACTTACCTTATCAAGACGGGTCTTTTGCCCGCGATAAGCAAAAAAGGAACGCAAAATGAGTAAAATAGCATTTATAGGCTCCGGAAACATGGCGTCTGCCATTGCCGGAGGAATAATAAAATCAAAAACGGTATCACCGTCCGAAATAATTCTTTTCGATAAAAACGAGGAACAATATAAAAAGTTTGACACGGAGTGCAAAAAAGCGTCGTGCGCAAAAGAGGCTGCCTTGTGCGCCGACTACGTATTTTTCTCCGTAAAGCCGCAGAATATAAAGGACGTTCTATCGGAGATATCATCGCTTGACAATACGGGAAAAGTATTTATATCAATATGCGCGGGGATAACGATAGAATCGATAGAAAGACAGCTCGGCAAAGTAAAAATCATAAGAGTAATGCCCAATACTCCTCTGCTCATCGGTCAGGGCGTAACTGCTCTTTGCAAAAACGAATTTGTCACAAAAGAGGAATTTGATTTCGTTTCTTCTCTTTTCTCCTCCTCGGGTTATACGACGGAGATTGAGGAAAAGGATTTCAGCGCACTAACCGCCCTCACCTCAAGCTCGCCCGCTTACGTATATCTTTTTGCAAAATCAATGTTGACAGGAGCGCAAAAGCTCGGCTTTAATCCGAGTGACGCCGTTTTGCTCGTATGCAAAACTCTTATAGGCTCGGCAAATATGATACTTTCCGACTCACGTTCGCTCGACGAGCTTATAAGAATGGTAAAATCCCCGAACGGAACGACCGAAAAGGCTCTTGACGTCTTTGAAAACAATAATTTTACGGATATTGTATGCGAGGCTATGAAGGCGTGCGCCGACCGCGCCGAAGAACTTGCCAAAATGAACTGATGGGAGTATAAATGAGAGAACTGAACGATAATGAAATGGAAAACGAGGCGCAAGCCCCGAAAAAGAAAAGAAAAATCTTCAATATTTTCGACTGGTTTTACAAAGACGGCAAGGTAGACGAAAAGGACGATATAAAGGCGCTTGAGCACCCTACTTTTGCAAACTTTTTCAGGCTCCTTTGGAAAAAGCTCGGCAAGCTGATGAGCGCAAATCTTATTATGGTATTCGGCAATTTTCCGATAATATTTTTGCTCCTTGCCACCTCCGGCATATTAAGTAAAACCTCCGTTGCGCCGCTCTATCAGACCTGGGCGCCTCTTGCGGGAGTTTCGCTTTTTCAGGAAGACGCGGTAACCACTACCCTTTCCGCCATTTACGGAGTACATACCGAGGTAAACGTTATCAATACCCCGACCAAAGTTTTCTTCCTTCTTGGACTCCTTATAATATTCACCTGGGGTTTTACGAAGGTAGGAACGACGTATATTTACAGAAATCTTATGAGCGGTGAGGCGGTATTCCCTTTTTCCGACTTTATCTACGTAGCAAAAAGGAATATAAAGCAATCACTTATATTCGGAATTATTGACGTTGCCATGATAGCGATACTTGCCTACAACTCATATTTCCTTCTCTCCAATTATGCGTTAAGCACGATGAATGCGGTTATGCTGTTTCTTACCGTCGCCATGACGGTAGTGTACTTCTTCATGCGTCCGTATATCTATATAATGATTTTCACCTTTGACTTGTCAATGGGACAGATAATTAAAAATGCGCTCTACTTTGTATTACTCGGCGCCAAGAGAAATTTTGCCGTTCTCGGCGGTACTCTTTTTTTGGTAGCGCTTAATTACGTTCTGTTCCTGTTCATTATGCCGATAGGAATTATACTTCCCTTCGTAATAACGATTTCAATAGCGGACTTTGCGGGAGTTTACGGAGCATATCCGAAAATACTTCAGTATATGGTCGAAAAAGACGACGAGCCTCAAGCCGAAGAAGAATAAAATTAAGCTGTTGCAAAGTAACTTTGCAACAGCTTAATTTTTAGGGGATAGACGGATTTAGGCGAGATGCGTTGGTTTCGTCCCCGTGATAGGGGTCCTCGAAAAGTGCTTCACACTTTTTGGGGTTCCCGTATGCGTACTAGCGTACGTCGAGGGGCGAAAACGGCGCAAGAAAAAGTCATTGAATGAAGAAATTCGTCAAAATTTCAACCTTATTATTTTCCCTCATTTACTGCTTTTCAGTAAGGGTAAACGGTAATTTTCATTTACAACCGTATAAAAATCGACTTTTTCGGTGTCGTCAAATGCGGCATCCCCTTTCAATGGAAGAAAACGATGCCTGCTAATCGGCATCACGCAAAAGCTCGCTGACCGTAACAAATTCATATCCCATTGATTTGAGTTTCGGTATTAAAATATCTATGGCTTCGGGGGTGTTATCCTTACCGCTTATATAATCGTGGAAAAGAATTATATCCCCGCCCTTTATATGATTTATTACGTTGTTAACTATACTGTCGGTCGAAGCGTGCGCCCAATCGTGCGTATCTATTGTCCAGAGGATGATCTTATAATCTTCATCGTTCGCTATATCAACAAGCGATTCACTGTACATTCCGCACGGCGGTCTTATAAGCTTCGGTCTGTACGGGAATATTTCGCACAGTTGCTTTTCCATGTTGAAAATTTCTTCTTCGATTTTCGCCCTCGGCATAGATTTAAGAATATTATGAGAATAGGTATGGTTGCCTATCTCATGTCCCTCACTTATTGCCCTTTTAAGCGGCTCCGGATAGTTCTTGGCATTTACTCCTATTACGAAAAAGGTTGCTTTAACGTCATATTTTTTAAGAATATCGAGTATTTTCGGAGTTAGCCTCGGGTGAGGTCCGTCGTCAAAGGTTATCGCTATTTTATTTGTATTCTTTTTATTGCAGTTGTACACGGGTTCTTTTTTTACATTTGTAGAAAATACCGTGCTTGCCATTAAAATCGCGAGAAATACTGAAAATATTGACTTTTTCATATCTTATTTTTCGCAGAGTTCGTCAAGAGTTCCGAATCTGAAGCCCTGCGACTTTAATTCGCAAATAAGCGATTTCAGTATTTTGGCATTTGTCGAAGATGTCGGATGAAGCAACATTACTTCTCCGTTGTGGACGTTATCGAGTATTTTTCTCATTGCGTTTTCGGCAGATGGTTGCCTACCGTTGTCCCAGTCGGCATACGCGAAGGACCACATCACCGTTTTATAGCCGAGCTCAGTTGCCCATTTGAGATTTTCCTCGTTCAGTTTTCCCTCGGGAGGTCTGTAATATTTCTGCATTTTCATTCCGAAATTTTCTTCGTACAATTCTTCAAGCGAATAAAGCTCTTTGGCGAAGTCGTCTTTACATTGCATTTTTGTCATATCCTTATGCTTCGAGGTATGATTGCCAACCGTGTGTCCCTCGTCTATCATACGCTTAACCAATGATTTATTTTTGTAAATCATATTGTCAAGAATAAAGAAAGCTCCCTTTACGTCTTCTTCTTTAAGCGTATCGAGAATTTTCTCTATATTTCCGTTCTCATATCCCGCATCGAAGGTAAGATAAATAACCTTATCGTCATCGTCCATAGATTTATGCTTCTTGTCGCACCAATAAACGTCATAGTTTTCCGCCATGCTCAGCTTCCCGTCAAGTACGGGCTGTTTGTGTTCCCTGTTGCGCTTGCAATACCAACCTATACATTCAGATGCGGACACGGGCAGAACAAACGTAAAAATCAATAATACAGATCCGATAAATCGCACTGCTTTTCTCATATTTTCACCTCACTTTTGCAAAATTATTATGTGAGTTTTAACAAATCTTAAACATAATAATAATTTCAATATATGTATTATTTGTCTTGTTTTTGTAAATAATGATATTGAAATAAAACGAAAAGAGGGAAACGGGATGAGTTCAAATCACAAGACGGCGTCAAACATTATCAAGGGAATGGCAATGGGAATAGCACTCGGCAGCGTTGTAACAATGGCAATAACGAACAAAAAAGACCTTAAAAAGAAGATAAAAAAGGTTGCCGAAAATACTACCGAGGGTGTATCTTCAATGTTCAAAATGCAATAAAAATTGGGGATGCCGTGCGGCATCCCCAATTTTATAAGATATATTTGTGAAGTTAATATTATACGTAATTTCCGTTTCCTATCATCGGGCACTTATTTCTTATAACGTCTATTACCTGGTCGTTGCCACTCTCGATAACAAGTGCGGAAATCCAATTTTCTATTCGTGCATTTCTCTCTTCCTCGCTCTCTCCCGATATATAACTGAGGATAGGAGCGAAGCCGATACAATCCTTAAAAGCGTTTTTGCCTATGTAATTTATCGAATCGGGAATATTTACGTAGAAAGGCTGTGCGGAGGTAAGTTTACTGCCAAGTCCCATAAATGCGCCTTCCTCTATTGCAACAACGCTATATCCCTCGTAAACCGACGGAATTGTAAAGCCCGAGCCCGAAAAGCTGCCGATGTAACCCGTTACTACCGCCTTGCCGTTTTTATAACCGTAAATTACACCGTTCGTTGCGGTCTTCTTAAACCATACGGCAGTATACTCGCGGTCTTTTGTCGTTCCCTGATATACGGTTACTGTTTCCACGGTGCCTACTATATCCGTTCCCGTCCAGCCGACAAAATCATATCCTTCTCTTACGGGCACTGCAAGAGTAAAGGTTTCCGTTTCAACGTTATAGGTTGGCGGATTGGTTGACGTTCCTCCTCCGAGGTCGTAGCTTATATTATAATCTATAATCGTCCACGAAGCAGTAAGAGTTACGTTGCCCGAAATATTCCAGGTTCCGCTATTCTCTATCTTTGTATCTCCGTTATACCAGCCGTTAAAGGTATATCCCACTCTTTCGGGAATGATAAGCGAATAATCCGCACCTTTCGTTATTGTCTGATGATCCTGTGACATAGACCCGCCGTTTACGTCATAGTAAACGAAGGATTCTTCCTCGGATTCCCACTTTGCGTAAAGAACAATATCGGTAACAGAGCCGGATGCTATTTCGGTTATTTTTTCGCTTTCTTCAAAGTTATTGGAGGTGTACCATCCCTTGAACAGATATACTCCGTTGGTGGGATCGGCAAGTATTATCGCATCATCGTCGGGTGTATACGATACGGGGTTGGAAGCATTGTTCGTGCCGCCGTACAAGACATACGTTATCGTATATACCTTCGGTGTCCAGGAAGCTGTAAGAGTTATATTTTTTTCGGCGGAATCAATATTCCACGTTCCACTCTCCTCTACCGTTACACCGTTATATTTCCAACCGGAAAAGATATAGCCCGTTCTTTCGGGAGTGGGCAAAGAATAGTTCCTGCCGTAGATAGCCTCAAGAGATGAAACGTCCGAGACTCCTCCCGCGGTATCAAGCGTTAATGAATATTTGGCAAGCCATTTTGCGTGAAGTACAATTTCAACACCGGCTCCCGTATCTATCTCCGTAACCTTTGTTTCATAGTCCGCAGTAGTGTACCAGCCGTCAAACACAAAGCCTTCTTTTTCGGGATCGAGAAGAACTATTCTGTTGCT
Source organism: uncultured Clostridia bacterium (assembly GCA_946061315.1). Classification (GTDB taxonomy): domain Bacteria; phylum Bacillota; class Clostridia; order Oscillospirales; family CAG-272; genus RGIG2000. The sequence goes on from CAMGRB010000074.1 coordinate 6,000, forward strand.
CTCAACGGTATAAGAGCTCGGATTTCCCGCCGCATTCGTACCTCCGTTGAGGACATAGAGTATCTCGTGCGTTTTCGGCTCGAATACTGCCGTTAAAGTAATATCGGAGTTAATGCTCCATTTCCCCGTGAGGCTTACGTTCGCCCCGTTATACTGCCAACCCGAAAACTCATAATCGTTTTTCGAGGGCTTTTGCAAAGTATAATCTTCTCCCAGAAATACCTTTAGCTCGGTACCGTCAAGATCAGTTCCGTCGGCATCAAAGGTAACGGTGTACTGAATACGCCACTTTGCGTAAAGGGTGATTTCTCCCGTCGTTCCTTTGCTTATCTCGGTAACTTTGGTACCGTCCTTAAGATACCAACCCATAAAAATCGCTCTTTCGGGATGGGACGGATCAGCCAGAGCAAAACCGTCCTCTATCGTATATACGGACGGATTGTCCTCGGAGTTTGCAGCCCCTTCAAGATCGAGAACGTAGTTTATACCGTAGTTTATCTTTGTGAAAATTGCAGTTGCAACAACGTCCGAGGTAATTCCCCATTTTCCCGTTGAATCAAGTGTACTACCCGATATCTGCCAGCCCAAAAATCTATAGCCGTCTTTTTCTGCGTTCGGAATTGTATAATCCTTACCGAACTCGACGTCTATCACCGTTTTATCAATGCTTGTGGCGGGAGCATCGAGAGAAACCTTATACTTTTTAGCCGTCCATACGGCGTTTACCGTGGTATCCGACGTTATCGGCGTTGTAAAATCAAAGTCCCACGCAAGCGTATATTGTAGTAGCTTGGTTTTTGCAAATCCCCTCAGTTCTTTA
>CAMGRB010000075.1 GCA_946061315.1 uncultured Clostridia bacterium
CAATCTATATGCGTACTGTAGTTCGGTGCTTCTTTCGTTATGCTTATGTCGTGAGGATGAGATTCTTTCAAGCCTGCGTTTGAAATTCTGACAAAGCGTCCTTTTTCTTTAAGCTCGGCTATTGTTTGCGTTCCGCAATATCCCATACCCGAACGCAGACCTCCCATCAACTGGAATACGGTATCCGAAAGCGGTCCCTTGTAAGGAACACGTCCTTCAACTCCCTCGGGAACGAGCTTTTTGTTGCCCTCCTGGAAGTAGCGGTCCTTCGAGCCTTTTTCCATAGATGCAAGCGAGCCCATACCGCGATAAACCTTGAAGCGTCTGCCCTGATAAATTTCGCTCTCTCCGGGGCTTTCCTCGCATCCTGCAAGCAGAGAACCGACCATTATAACGTCCGCACCTGCGGCTATCGCCTTCGTAATATCTCCGCTGTACTTGATACCTCCGTCTGCAATAACGGGTATTTTGTAGTCTTTTGCGACGCAGTAAGCGTCAAATACCGCCGAGATTTGAGGAACTCCTATTCCCGCAACTATACGGGTGGTGCATATGGAGCCGGGGCCCATACCAACCTTTATCGCGTCCGCACCTGCTTTGATAAGATCCTCTGCCGCCTCGCCTGTCGCTATATTTCCCGCTACTATCTGTGCATCGGGATAAGCCGATTTTATCTTTGCAAGACATTCCATTATATTCTTTGAGTGACCGTGAGCCGAATCGAGCACGAGGAAGTCCGCACCGACCGAGAGCAAAGCCCCCGCACGTTCTATAACGTTATCGGTAACTCCTATTGCCGCACCGCAGAGAAGTCTGCCAAACTCATCACGCGCGGTGTTCGGATATTTGTTTGCTTTTTCTATATCCTTCGTCGTTATAAGACCCTTGAGTATAAAATTGTCGTCAACTATAGGAAGCTTTTCTATCTTGTGCTTGCAAAGGAGCTCCTTTGCGTCATCAAGGGAAGCACCCTCTTTGAGCGTTATCAGGTGATCCTTTGTCATATAGTCCTTTATCGGTACGTTGAGATCGGTTAAGAATCTCATATCTCTGTTCGTTATTATACCGACAAGCTTTTTGCCCTCCGCGCATATCGGCACGCCGGAAATTCTGTATTTTGCCATAAGAGCGTCCGCCTCGGCAACCGTATTGTCGGGAGAGAGGTAGAAAGGATCTCTTATAACTCCGTTTTCACTTCTTTTAACTCTTTCAACTTCCTCGACCTGCCTGCTTATCGGCATATTCTTGTGTATTACGCCGACGCCGCCCTCACGTGCGATGGCGATGGCAAGAGCAGACTCCGTGACCGTGTCCATAGCCGAGCTCATAAGCGGAATGTTAAGCTTGATTTTTTTCGTAAGATGCGTTTCGAGATTTATCATCTTCGGCACAACGTCGCTCTTTGCCGGGACGAGCAAAACGTCGTCAAAGGTGATACCCTCTTTTCCGAATTTGTAATCCAGTAAACTTTCGGTCATACTTTTTATACTCCTTGTCCTCGATTTTAACTACAATTATAAAGCCAAAAACGAATTTTGTCAACGGGAATTTTATAAAAATGTCGAATAATGAGAAAAGGTTATTTTGCGTCGTACCAATTTGCGCCTATTCCGACGTCTGCTGTAAGCGGTACGGCGAGGGAAACGGCATTTTCCATCTCTCTTTTAAGGATCTCTTTTGCTTTGTCGGCACAGTCAACGTGCGCCTCGATTATAAGCTCGTCGTGCACCTGCAATATGAGCGAGGCGTCGAGCTTTGCTTCGGCGAGCGCCTTTTCAACGTTTATCATTGCGATTTTTATGATATCGGCGGCAGTTCCTTGTATCGGGCTGTTCATAGCAACCCTTTCACCAAACGCCTGGACATTTTTATTCGTTGAAGAAAATTCGGGAATATACCTTCTTCTGCCGAACATCGTTTCCGCATATCCTTTTTCTTTTGCACTCTCAACGAGCGATTTTATAAAAGCGTGAACGTCGGGATATGTGTAAAAATAAGAATCAATATAGTCCTTTGCTTCTTTTCTCGAGATGTGAAGGTCCTTTGCAAGAGAGAAGTCACCGATGCCGTAAACTATACCGAAGTTTACCGCTTTTGCCCGTTTTCTCATCTCGTCGGTCACCTCGTCAAAGGGAACTCTGAATACCTGGGAGGCGGTCATTCTGTGTATATCCGCGCCGCTTCTGAAAGCGTGTATCATATTCGCGTCCTTTGACATATGGGCAAGAACTTTAAGCTCTATCTGCGAATAGTCGGCGTCTATTAAGACGTAGTCTTTTCCTTTTGTGATAAAGTATTTGCGCAGATTTTTGCCAAGCTCTGTCCTTATCGGTATATTCTGCAGGTTCGGCTCGGTGGAGGAGAGCCTGCCCGTTACGGTTACCGTCTGGTTAAACGTAGTGTGAATACGTCCGTTTTCATCGGCTACCTTCAAAAGTCCCTCGCAGTAGGTGCTGTTTAACTTTACGAGCTTTCTGTATTCGAGAATTTCGTTTACTATCTCGTTTTCGTCTGCAAGCTCTTCAAGAATTTCGGCACTTGTGGAATATCCGTTTTTCGTCTTTTTGCCGTGTTTGAGCCCCATTTTTCCGAACAGGACCTCGCCGAGCTGCTTCGGGGAGTTTATGTTGAACTCCTCACCCGCCATCATATAAATGCGCTCCTTGCACGCGTCGGCAAGAGAAACAAGATACGACGAATAGTCTTTGAGACCGTTTGTGCTCACCATAAAGCCGAGCTTTTCCATTTTGTAAAGAACCTTTGCAAGAGGAAGCTCTATATCGTAGAGAATGCTTGAATTGCCGTCCTCGCTGAGCTTTTTATCAAGAATTTTGTAGAGCCTGTAAATTATCTGCGCGCCGTTTTCGTGTGAAAAGGGAACACCGAGATATTTTTCACACAGCTTATCAAGTGCGTACGATTGGTCCGAGGTTGATACCGTGTATGCACCGAGCATAACGTCGAATACGCAGTTTACGTTGCCGGTGGCAATTTCCTTCATAAGAGATTTTAAGTCGTGGCAGATTATTCTGTTCTTTTTCAGAAATTCCTTGTAATCGGGATACTCGTAAACGAAGTTATACTTGTCCGTGCAAATGTACGTTTTCTCGTCGTAAAAATATACTGCGGCAAGCTCGTTTTCTATTCCGTCGAGCAATCCTATCGACACAGGGGGGCGCATTTCTTCAACTTTTTCTTCTTTTACCTCATCGTTGCCTTTTGAAAAATCAACGGTGATATTGAACTTTTTTGCAAGAGATATGAAATCAAGCTCCGAGAAAATTTCTCCGAGAGCCTTTTCGTTTACACCTCTGTACAAAAGATCGTCCGTGGTCTTTTCTATCGGCGCGTCGCACACTATCGTAGCAAGAAATTTCGAGGTGTATGCCATATCGTGCCCCGCCTCGATTTTCGATTTCATGCCGTCGGAAAGAGAGGAGTCTTTATAGTTTTCGTAGAGCTTGTCAAGAGAGCCGAACTCCGAGATAAGCTTAAACGCACCCTTTTCGCCAATTCCCGCAATTCCGGGGATATTGTCGGAGGAGTCACCCATTATAGCCTTTACGTCAATATACTGCTCGGGCGTAACTCCGTATTCCTGTATAAATTTTTCCGTGTCGAAAAGGATATTGTCCTTCGTCTTTACAAGAATAACGGACGATTTTTCGTCTATTAACTGCAAAGAGTCACGGTCACCCGTGAGAATATACGAGTGTAAATCGTCCTTTTCGTTTGATTTTTTCGAGATCGTTCCGATTACGTCGTCCGCCTCGTATCCCTCAAGCTCGACTATGTTAAAGCCCATATATTCAAGGCATTTCTTTGCATACGGCAACTGAACGGCAAGGTCGTCGGGCATGGGCTTTCTGTTTGCCTTGTAAAAATCGCACGCCTTGTGGCGAAACGTTTTTGCGCGCAAGTCAAAAGCAACCGCCGCGTATTCGGGCTTTAACTCGTCAAGCTGATGCTTAAGAGTCATTATCGTGCCGTAAATTGCATTTGTCGGTATGTTCGCTCTGCTTGAAAGAGGCTTTATTCCGTAAAAGGAACGGTTTAATATACTGTTTCCGTCAACTATTAAAAGCTTCTTCATTTCGTATTTCCGTCCTGCTCGGAAATAGCCGTTTCAACGGCGATGGCAAGCTGGTCGGCACAGGAGGTTTTTCTGAAGCCGCAGGTGTTGCCTTTAAGCACGGAAATAAGCTTTTCGGCATCCATACCGTCAACAAGCTTTGATATAGCTTTTAAGTTACCGTTGCAGCCTCCGGTAAACGACACGTTTGAAACGACGCCGTCGTTTAAGTCAAAAGTTATTAAAGAGGAGCAGGTTCCCTTTGTTCTGTAAGTGTAAGTCATAAAATTTTACCTCATTCCAAAAAAGTGTGGCAATTTAGCAAAAAGTGTGATAGAATACTCTATAACAGTTATCTGCACTTATATTTTAACAAAAAACGGAGCAAATATCAATATGAGAATGAAAAAAAAGCGCCACGGAGGCGAAAGATTAAATCTTTTGTCATCTCTTGTATGCAGCGATATCGAAAATCTTGTCGAAAACAAGGACGAAATTTTCAAAAATTCCAACCCTTTGCGCATAGAGATAGGTTGCGGCAAGGGCGACTTTATACGTGAAAAATCAAAGGTTGAAAAGGATTATAACTACCTTGCGATAGAAAAAATATCCGACGTTTGCGTCGTCGCCGTCGAAAAATACGCGCAGTCAAGAAATCTCGGCTCTTTGGCTCCAAACGGCGGCTGGAAAAAGAGCGATTCCACAATAGTGCCGCTCGGCTCGGACCCCGTTGATTTTTCGGGAGAGGACCTCGGCAACGTGCGCTTTGCCGTCGGGGACGCGGCTGAAATGCTCGCAAAGCTTCCCGATTCGTCAATAGACGCAATATTTATAAATTTCTGCGACCCGTGGGACAAAAAAGGCTACGAAAAGCGCAGACTTACCTACATTTCGTTTCTTGAGCTTTATTCGAGAATACTGACAAAAAAGGGGAAGATATATTTTAAGACCGATAACAGAGATCTTTTCGATTTTTCGCTCGAACAGTTTGAAAAATCACCCCTTGACGTCGTTTATTCCACTAACGATCTTCACGCGTCCGATATGAACGGGGCGAATATAGAAACGGAGTATGAGCGCAATTTTACCGCAAAAGGTTTTAAGATAAATATGCTTATTGCAGAGAACAATAAATAAGACCAAAAATTCGCGCCTTCATAATATAGTAGTGGGAAGAAATTCTCAAAAACGAAGTATGAAGGAAAAGCGATGAAAAGAATTTGTATTATCTCAAACGACAAGCGGTATATAAGCACGAGAGAACTATTTCTCAAAAGCGGGTACGAATGTGAAATATCAACCGCGTCCTCTTTTTGCGGGGCGGACGTTGTTATTCTTTCCGTAAAAGACGAGCTATCCGACGGTGAGCTTGCAGAATTGTTTTCCGAACAAAACGGAGTAAAAGCGGTTTTTTGCGGTAACGAAGAACGTGTAAAACGCTTCTTTGACGGATTTATATACGACTACTCGAAGGATAAAAGCTTCATTATGCAAAACGCCTATCTCACGGCGGAAGCGTCAAGGATACTTACGGCACAGCTGACAAAAGAAACGTTGCACGGTAAGCGCGCGCTCGTTCTCGGTTACGGCAGGATAGGAAAATTTCTTTGCAGAGAGCTTAAAAACTGCGGCGCCGACGTTTACGTGTGGGCAAGGCGCAAGGAGAGCATTTCCGAGGCGGAGCTTTGCATCATTAAGTTTGCCGAAAAAGAGAGCATAGCATCCGACAATTACGACCTTATATACAATACCGTTCCCGAAATAATAATTCCCAAAAATCTTACCGACAGGGCAGGCAAGGGTACGCTTGCCATTGAGCTTGCGTCATCTCCGGGAGGTTTTGAAGATACCTCTTTTGCTACAAATGCGTCGGGGCTTCCCGGTAAAATATTGCCGGTGAGTGCGGGCAAGGCGGTTTTCGATACGGTTTTCGGCGTTCTTTCCGATATGACTTCGGGAAAGGATAAAACGCTATGATAGGATACGCATTCTGCGGCTCCTTCTGCACTCATAAAAAGAGCGTTGAGGAGCTTAAAAATCTTATATCGCTCGGGTATGACATTTTGCCGATAATGAGCGAAAACGTCTATTCAACGGATACGAGATTCGGGAAAGCCTCCGAGCTTATAGAAACCGTGGAAGCACTGACCGGGAAGAAAGTAATTCATACCATAAAGGATGCCGAGCCACTCGGACCGAAAATTGCGCTTGATGCGCTCATTATCTGTCCCTGTACGGGCAATACTTTGGCAAAAATCTCCGCAGGGATAAGCGATACTGCCGTAACTATGGCGTCAAAGGCTCATTTAAGGGCAGACAGACCAACCGTTATCGCGCTTTGCTCAAACGACGCACTTTCTGCAAATTTACAGAACATAAGCACTTTAATCGAGAGAAAGCACGTCTATTTCGTGCCTTTGCACCAGGACGATCCCGAGAAGAAGCCCCACTCCCTTGTGTCCGAGTTTTCGCTTCTTGAAAAAACTCTCGATCTTGCAATGAAATCAAAACAGATTCAACCTCTGTTTATATAGATAAAGAAACAATACGGTTAAAATTCCGCATACGGAGGAAATTAAATGAAAAAGATAGAGGAAAAGCAGACGAACAGACTTATTGCGACGGCTCTTAACATACTGTTACAGCTTGTCATTATCTGCCTTATACTTTTGTATTTCAGCGAGCTTTTCGTTTATTACTACGCTATCTCGTTCGCTTTGGGCATTTTATTTTG
>CAMGRB010000076.1 GCA_946061315.1 uncultured Clostridia bacterium
CAATCAAGCATTCAAAAGAAAATACTACTCAAAATTAGGCCCAAATAGTAAGTATCACATAACTCAAAAGGGTCTTTTCTTTTCTCCCATAATAAAAAAAAAATTTAAAAAATTATTCCCAAAAAAATAAAAATGTGCGTAAGAGTGTCTGATTTTTTGAAAGGAGGGCATACCTGTGAGTTATCTTTGGGTTGGGCTTATACTCGTTTACGGAATATTCAAGGGACTGCGAGAAGCGCTTAAAAAGAAGGCTATGGGCACAAACAGCGTTATCGAAGTGCTCGTTTTTTACACTCTTTTTGCCTTCCTTATGATAATACCGTTTTCGCATAACGTCTTTGCCATAAGCTACAGATACCATATAGCGATCCTTATAAAGTCGTCCATAATATTCGTCGCCTGGCTATGCGCCCTCAATTCAATAAAGCGCCTCCCCTTAAGCGTTTACAGCGTTATGGATATGGCAAGAGTTATCTTTTCCATACTTCTCGGCGTTTTGCTCCTCGGGGAGAGTATCGGTATTTTACAGGGAGTCGGTATGGTGCTTGTCATAGCGGGAATAACCCTTGTAAACTTAAAATCAAAGCAGACGCCTACCGAAAGGCCGAATAAGCTTGTTATCGTGCTCGTTCTCATTTCCTGCCTGCTCAATTCCGTTTCGGGCATTATGGATAAATGGCTTTTATCGACACAGGGTGGCAGATGGTTCCTCGGTGACGAGATTATAACCTCGTCACAGCTTCAATTCTGGTATATGCTTTACCTCACCCTTTTTTACGTAGCCTATGCGCTCATAAAAAGAGAGAAGATAAACGTAAAAAAGTGCATCACGTGTCCGTGGATATGGATACTCAGCCTTCTTTTCGTCGTTGCCGACAGGGCACTTTTCGTGGCAAATTCTTCACCCGACAGTACGGTAGTGGTCATGACTCTTATAAAGCAGTCCTCCGTCCTTGTCACTATTGCGATGGGTAAGATAATGTATAAGGAACAGCATATCCTTTACAGAATTTTGTGTGCCGTCTTAATAATTGCCGGAATAGTTTTGTCGGTTTTATAACGTACTTGACAAAAGACTCAAAATGGTATATCATATAAAAGGTAACGAAGCAACAAGGAGCTTATATGGAAGATATAGTATGCCATTCGGTTTATGATTATGATACGGTTTATGAGCTTAACAAGTTTTTTCTTAACCGTAGGGGTAAGTCAAACCGCTTTTTGAACGCGGTTTTGATAACGGTAAACATCATAATATTCCTTATCTTTGTCTTCATTACAGCATTTTCGGGATTTGATACTCTTATAACCGTTGCCACATTGCTCATTGTTTTGCTTGATGCTTTGTGTCTTTTTTGCTGCGTTGCTTTGCCGAAAATAGTATCAAAAAAAGCGTCCGCCGTGACAACGGAAATAACCTTCCGCTTCAAAGAGGACGAAATCGAGATAGAAGCCAAAAAGCCGAATTTTACCGAAAATTCAACGGTGAGCTACGAGGGAATAACCGATTTTGAGGAAAATAAGAATTATTTTTATCTTTTCATTTCAAAAAATCAGGCGTACGTCGTCGACATAAACAGGCTTGAAAACTCAAACCCTTCATTTTTAAGAAATTTTCTCACGGAGAAATGTAAAAAATCAAACAAACAGTAAGTCCCGCAAAAATCGGGACTCAATATGCGGGTGTGGCGGAATTGGCAGACGCATAAGACTTAGGATCTTACGCCGTGAGGCACGCAGGTTCGACCCCTGTCACCCGCACCAAGAAAAAAGCAAGTTTTAAGACTTGCTTTTTTCTATCCAAGTCGACAAAATGAGGCTTGGTATGTAATCAATCTGCTTGCAGATTGTATGTAATCACGGCGATAGCCGTGTATGTCATCAGCCTTGGTTGCATTTTGCCGCCTTGATTACATTCCGCCCCCGTCGGATTACATACAATGTGCTACGCACTGATTTTAATGTAATCATGATGTCACGGCTTCCGCCACTCGCATCTGCGAGCCGTATTGCACCACAATCTGCCCGGTAAACTTGCAAACGAGTTTTCTGTTACTATGATTTACGTTTTTACTATTCTGAGTAATATTTCAATTTAACAGTTGCATGTTGGCTATTTGATATGATACAATAAAAATGAAAACGATAAGTTATGAAAAGTGTAATAGGAGGCATACCATGTTCACTTATAAGTTGACGGCGACAGACCGCACTGTTTTGAATAGATTTTGTTTGCAAATAGCCACCAAAATTAAATTTTCCACCAACTGCATACGTCAACCGCTTACAATGGAACTTTTGAATAATGCTTTTTCAGAAGTAGAAGAAAAAACACATCAAGAAATCACCAAGTTGCAAAACAACGTGGGAAACTATGAAAATTTGCATTTTGATGAGCAGACGCTTCGCTTTTTTGGAGGAAAACCGTCCAAAGAAGAATACGAAGAATACGCAAACAGTTTGATAGAGCAGGAGAAGCAAGCTCTGAAAAGCATAAAGAATTGCTATCTTATCGACGTGGACAATGAGTTTGCAAATGAACGTGCACGTGCGTTGCATTTATCTTTTCATCCGAGAGCTACCTTTGGCTACAGCAATCAACTCCACGAGGAGTGTTCCGTTGAGGTTACTCCTGCTCTGCGTGAACTTCTTCTTAAAACGGATCTTTGCAAGAGGGCAGTTTTTGAATGTGAAAAGAGAAGTTACGGCAGTTTTTTTATTGAAGAATTATGCGCATTTTATGAGGATACGAATATGTTTGTCGGCAACCGTCTGATCATGGAAACGATTTCACACGAGAGAATGTACGACATTTACCTGAATGAGGAAGAATTGAATCTGTTTGAGACTTTTGAAGGCAAAGAGGCAAGAAACAAAGCAATCATAAAAAAGTTAATACAAGAATGATTGAAAAATGTTTCTATGCGCTACCACTTGCACGAGGTTGGCGGATAAAAAAGTATAGTCCATCTTGTGAAGAAAGTTACTGACCTTTGATCCGGTTTTCACACGGAGCAGGGTACGATATATTTTTCCGTAAATAAAGGACAGGGCAAACGGTAAAGCAACCGTTTGCCCTGAATTTTTTACTTGTCGGTGTCTTTTTGTATCTTGCGCACGGGGCGTATGTACTTAAAATACATACCGGGATTAAAGTAGAAGTACATTATTCTGCCCTGGGTGGTGTCAAGGCAGTAGCCCGCCTTTTGATAGTCGAAGGAGGACATTGCCGCCTCGATTTTTTCTTCCACGCTGTTGCACTCCTGCTCGTAATCAAACGGTCCGTGCTCGAAAACGATATATTCGCCATCGGGAATATCCGTAAGAATCATCTGCTCGGGAACCTCCCCGTTATAGTCGGCACTAAGGCGGCAACCGTAACATTCCACACGGGGAATACCCCAATCGCAAAGCCTGCCCGCAGGGTCGTTTATATAAGCCATAATCTGACCCGCGCCGCAGTTTGAGTCGCTTCCGCCATCGTCGTCAAGTTTACCTTTTACGCTGTCAAGCAGACCGCATATCGTTTCGCAGTCCTGACCGGGAATAAGGCTTTGCTTTTGCCAGAAGTCCCAATAGCCGTTGCTTTCGTAATTTCTTACGTGCAAAAATTTGTGCGCCGGTATCGTGACAAAATAAATTTTTACGTCGTCTGTTGATTTAATCATACCTATTTCTCCTAATCCTAAAAGATAGCGGTCGAAAGGGTTTATCTTTGTGCGAAGGACAACGGGCTTCGGGTTTTTACGGTATTCGCTCGGCGTCACACCGTAGGAGCCCTTAAAAGATCTTGTAAACGATTCGTTTGACGAAAAGCCGTAACTCAAAGCAATATCGAGAATACTTTTTTCGCTGTCCCGTACCTCTTTGAGCGCAAAAGCCAATTTTCTGTTCCTCAAATAGTCCTTAAAGGACATACCCGATATTTCTTTGAATTTTCTCGTCATGTGAAATTCGGAATATCCCAATTTTGCGGCAAGAGAGGAGAGCGTCAAGGCATCGTCATCGTATTTTTTGATGCACTCGTCAATCTCGTCCACAATAGCTTGTATTTGTTTTTGCCATTCGTACATATTTTCACCCCGTTTCGACGTGCTTGTAAGGACATTATAGCACAATATTACGTGCAATGCTTGATATAAGTTGCTTTATTTTGTTTTTTTGAAATTAAATCAATATCACCCGTATTTTATCTTACTCATATAATGATAACAAAACAAGGAAAGTGAGATATATATGTATAACAAATATAACAACAGGAAATATAACAATAGATATAATGTAAGAGGTGTAAACGGCGGAGGCAGGGACTGCCGCATGGAAAATCCGAGAACGACGGACTTTGGCCCCGAGCCGTTTGTGATAAATATCGAGGAGGCAACTTGCCATAACGATAATTTCAGGAGAGCACTCTGGACGGGGACTCTTTTGCAGCTCACCCTTATGTCGATTCCTTCGGGCGGGGAGATAGGACTTGAAATGCATCACGACACCGATCAGTTCCTTCGTATCGAGGGCGGAGAGGGCGTTGTAAAAATGGGTTGCCAAAAAGAAAGACTCGATTTTTGCAGGCATATAAGCTCGGGCGATGCCATATTTATCCCGGCAGGGTACTTTCACAATTTACTTAATACCGGCAACTGTCCGATAAAACTTTACTCGCTTTACGCACCTCCCAATCATCCGAGAGGAACGCTCCAACAAACAAAAGAGATAGCGGACGCAAAGGAGCATTATTAAGCATATAAAAAAGAGCCTCGGAAACTAAAAAATCCGAGGCTTTTACAAGGCAAAAAAAGCTCGAAAAGGCATATAAAACAAGGGCTTTCGGCAGAAAACGCCACCCCTATATCTTGTGTCCCGAAAATATGGCGACCACTTTTTATTGTGGTTTTTAAGAAAATTTTTCAAATTTTTTTGCAATTTTGTATTGACATAAGAGGAATAGTGCGATATAATGAAAACACCTCTCCGAAAAATAGCTTCGGGAAGGCGTTATTTTTCTCTGTTCGGAGAAAGAAAAATGTGGAAAAAAGAAGTGGAAGGAAGAAGAGAAAATGAAAATCATCAAGAGAAACGGCTCCGAGGTGGTATTCGACATTGAGAAAATCGTTGCCGCAATTTCAAAAGCAAACAATTCAGTTGACGAAGCGGAGCAGCTGACCGAACTTCAGATTCGCCGTATTGCCGAATCCGTAGAACTTAAATGCATTAAAATGCACCGTTCCCCGTCTGTCGAGGAGGTACAGGACCTTGTCGAAAAACAGATAATGGCTCACGGAGCTTTTGAAGTAGCTAAATGCTATATAACTTACAGATACAGAAGAAGCCTTGTACGTCAGGCAAATACGACCGACGATAAGATCCTTTCACTCATCGAGTGCAATAACGAGGAGGCAAAGCAGGAAAACTCCAATAAAAACCCCGTTGTCAACTCCACCCAGCGTGACTATATGGCGGGCGAGGTTTCCCGTGATATAACCAACCGTATCTTGCTTCCGCAGGATATAGTAAAGGCTCACGAGGAGGGAATAATCCACTTCCACGACAGCGACTATTATGCACAGCATATGCATAACTGCGACCTTGTAAACCTTGAGGATATGCTCCAGAACGGAACGGTTATAACCGGAACTATGATAGAGAAGCCTCATTCGTTTGCAACCGCCTGCAACATTGCCACCCAGATAGTAGCACAGGTTGCTTCAAACCAATACGGCGGACAGTCCATCTCCTTAACCCACCTTGCACCGTTCGTTCAGATAAGCCGTGAAAAGCTTCGCAATACGGTAAGAGAAGAAATAGAGGCAGTCGGTGCCAAGGTTGACGAGGAGCAGGTAAACAAGATTGCCGAAAAGCGTTTGAGAGAGGAAATACGCAGGGGCGTTCAGACCATACAGTATCAGGTAGTAACGCTTCTTACCACAAACGGTCAGGCTCCGTTCGTAACCGTATTTATGTATCTTAACGAGGCAAAGAACGACCAGGAAAAGAGCGACCTTGCTCTTATAATAGAAGAAACTTTGCGTCAGCGTTATCAGGGCGTAAAGAACGAGAAGGGCGTATGGGTAACTCCCGCGTTCCCGAAGCTTATATACGTTCTCGAGGAGGACAATATCACCGAGGGCAGTAAGTATTGGTATCTTACCGAGCTTGCGGCTAAATGTACCGCAAAGCGCATGGTGCCCGACTATATTTCCGAGAAGATGATGCTCAAGCTCAAGGTTGACAAAAACGGCGAGGGACACTGCTATCCCTGCATGGGCTGCAGGAGCTTCTTAACGCCTTACGTTGACGAGAACGGCAAGCCGAAATATTACGGCCGCTTCAATCAGGGCGTCGTTACGCTCAACCTTCCCGATATAGCGCTTTCATCGGGCGGAAACCTCTCAAAATTCTGGGAGATATTTGATGAAAGGCTCGAGCTTTGCCACCGTGCTCTTATGTGCCGTCACGAGCGTCTTAAAGGCACTCTTTCCGATGCGGCTCCTATACTCTGGCAGTACGGAGCTTGCGCACGTCTTAAAAAGGGCGAGCCTATCGACAAACTTTTGTTTGGCGGATATTCCACGATATCGCTTGGATATGCGGGACTTTATGAGTGCGTAAAATATATGACTGGAAAATCTCATACGGATCCGGAAGCAACGCCGTTTGCACTTGAGGTAATGACGAGAATGAACGACGCTTGCCGCAAGTGGAAAGAGGAGCACAACATAGATTTCAGTATCTACGGCACTCCGCTT
>CAMGRB010000077.1 GCA_946061315.1 uncultured Clostridia bacterium
TTTAACGTACAATCCCTCCGTCACGGCATACGCCGTGCCACCTCCCTTTACACAAAGGAGGCTTTTTGAGTTATCGTTTCGGAACCCCCTATGCAAGAGAGGCTTTTTGTGGTTTACTCCTCATCCACCGCTAACGCGGTCCCCCTTCTCCCGCAGGAGAAGGCTTTTCGGCGGGAGAGGAAAAAGCGATAGGTAAACAAGTATGGCGGGGCGTGCCCCGATGACTATTATCAACCGTTAAAACACAAAAGGGCGAATATAAAATCCGTCCTTTTATGATATTATGTTTAGTTTTTACTGTTCCCTGTCGGAAATATCGTAGAGGTCAACCTGTGTTTTGCCGTCGAAGCGCTCAACGCTTACTTTTATCATTTCCGCTTTTGACGTCGGGAAATTCTTGCCGATAAAGTTTGCGCATATAGGCAGCTCCCTATGGCCTCTGTCAACCAAAACGGCAAGTTGAATTTTGGACGGTCTGCCAAGCGCAATTATCGCCTCCATAGCCGCCCTTGCCGTTCTTCCCGTAAACAGTACGTCGTCCACGAGGACAACTTTCTTTCCGTTTACGTCAAAGCGTATATCCGTGCCGTTTAAGTGCGCCTGTGCGGAAAGCTCCGATATATCGTCACGGTAAAGTGCAATATCGAGTATTCCGACGGGTATGTCGGCACCCTCGAATCTCTTTATATTTTCGGCAATCTTTTGAGCGATGGGCACGCCGCGGCGAAGTATTCCGACAAGGCATAAATCGTCACAGCCCTTATTTTTCTCGACAATCTCGTGTGACATACGGCGCACGGTACGCATTACCGCATCCGAGTCCATTAAATTCGTTTTGAATATCATTCTTGCTCACCTCTTTTTATTTTTATGGTGCACTCTCTGCCTTAAAGATTTTTTAACGGACGGTGATATTCTTAACCCCGTCCACGTAGAGCACCTCGCCCTTTCTGTACGGAGCTTCAATAAGGGTAGGAATATTCGGTTGAAGATCCATTTTACCGTCGTAGTAGGGGTTTGCGTTGCCTCTTGTCTTTTTGAATTTACATTCGCAAAGCGATATGTCGGACACGTTCCAATTCTCGCCGACTATAAGCGACGCGTTTTCCTCTGTGAACTTGCAGTTTTTGATAGTTATATCCGATATTTCTCCCGTGGAGTTTGCGGCGCAGATAACAAAGCCTTCGCCCTTGCCCCACCAGCCGCCTGATTTGGTGCTTGTGTATGCTTCTACGTTTGAAATTTCAACGTTCTTTACGTATCCGCCGTCCGCGGCAAAAATCGCTATTGCACGGTTGGAGGGAAGTATCTTTACGTTATTTACCGTTATGTTTCTTACCTTGCCGGAAAGATGACCGAATCTTATTGCGGCAGAGCGTGAGGACATAAGGCAGTCACTTATCGTTATGTTTTCACACACGCTGTCGGGATTTGTTATGCACGTTGCGGCAAAGCAGTCATCGCCGCAGAGGAATATCGAGTTTTTAACCGTTATGTTCTTTGATGCGGTGCAATGAACGCCGTCGTTGTTGGGTATTCTCGGGTGGTTATCCACGTATATCGAATCTATCGTTACGTTTTCGGAATTTGAGAACACAAGCGTCCAGCACGGCGAGTTCATTATTCTCACGTTTCTAAACGTTATGTTTTTGCAATCGTTGAAGAAGATCGGTTGCGTGGGACGTTTTTTTATACCGACAACCGTTTGCTCCTCGTGTTCAAGCGTAAACGTTGCGGGGTCTATTTCACGAGGGAGAAACTCGTCAAACTTTACAAAAGCGTCGCCGCTTAACTGTATTTTGCCGCCGCCCTCAAAGGTGATGTTTTCACACCCGAGAGCATAAAAGAGCGACACAGTCTCCTTCATTTCGATGTGATAGAAGCCACAGTCACGGTAATCCTTTATGTTGCGCGAGGCGCATATTTCCGCATCGGGCGTTATTTTTACCGTTATGTCACTTTTGAGCTCAAGCGTTCCCGTGACGAATATGCCGTCCTCAAAAAGAACGGTATCGCCCGCCTTTGCCGAATTTATCGCGCTTTGTATCGCCTCCGTATCGAGATGAACTCCGTCGGCATACGCGCCGAAATCTTTTACGTTTACAATGCTCATTTTCTTTCTCCGTTTCAGTTTGATTTTCCCGAAATATCGGGGGAAGTGTCTTTGCTTTTATTATTTTCGCATGAAAGGTATATAAGAAGTACCGATATGTCGGCAGGACTTACTCCGCTTATTCTCGATGCCTGACCTACCGTCAGCGGCTTTACCTTATTAAGCTTTTGCATAGCCTCAATGCGCAACCCTTTTATCTCCGAGTAGTCCATATCGGCAGGCAAGGGTTTGTTTTCCGATTTTTCGCTCCTTGCTATCTCGGCAAGCTGCTTTTTTACGTACCCCTCGTATTTTATTTCCGTCTGTGCGGCAAATAGAACCGATTCGGGCAAAACGGGGCGGTAAGTGTCGAACTTTTCGAGTTTTTCAAGGTCTATCTGCGGTCTTTTTATAAGCTCCGCAACACACGTCGGCACGCTTATCGGAGAAGTGCCCAGATCCTCGAGTATTTTGTTAAGCTCGTCACTCGGGCGGACGTTGGTTTTTCTCATTCGCTCCGTTTCTTCGTCTATAAGTCGCGTCTTTTCCGTGTAGTGCGCCCATTGTTCGTCACCGACAAGACCCACTCTGCGTCCGATTGGCGTTAAGCGCCTGTCCGCATTGTCCTGACGGAGAAGAAGCCTGTATTCCGAGCGTGAGGTCATCATTCTGTACGGCTCGTTCGTTCCCTTCGTTACAAGGTCATCTATAAGAGTGCCTATATATGAGGACGAACGGGGCAAAATCATACACTCCTCGCCCTTTATTTTAAGCGCGGCGTTTATTCCCGCAACAAGCCCCTGCGCCGCCGCTTCCTCGTAACCGGAGGTGCCGTTGAACTGCCCCGCGCCGAAAAGACCGTCTATTTTCTTGTATTCAAGCGTAGGCATAAGCTCCTGCGGGTCGGTGCAATCGTATTCTATTGCGTATGCGTAGCGCATTATTTTCGCGTTTTCAAATCCGACAAGGGAGTGGACCATTTGCTCCTGAACGTCCGTCGGCATCGAGGTAGAAAAGCCCTGGAGGTATATCTCGCTCGTGTCCTTACCCATAGGCTCAACGAAAAGCTGATGCCTTTCCTTGTCGGAAAAGCGGACTATTTTGTCCTCGATTGACGGGCAGTATCTCGGCCCCGTTCCGTGAATGTTGCCCGAGTACATTGCGCTCTTTTTTAAGTTAGCGCGTATTATTTCGTGCGTTTTTTCGTTCGTATAGACTATATGGCAGTCAAGCTGATCTTTCTTCGGATAGTCCTCCTCGGGCGTCTGCCACGAAAACGGGAACGATACCGTATCGCCCTTTTGGACCTCAAGCTTTGAAAAATCTATACTGTCCTTGTGTATTCTTGCCGGTGTGCCGGTTTTGAAGCGCATCATGGAAATTCCCTCACGCAAAAGCGCCGAGGTAAGAAAAGATGCGTTCATCATATAATCGGGGCCCGACGGATAGCATATATTACCCGTATGTACCGTGCCGTTTAAGTAAGTGCCCGTACATATTACGGCGCACTTTACTTTGTATATATCGCCAAGACGGGTGACAACTGCGTCGATTTTCTTTTTGCCGTTTTCCTCCGACGTTATAATATCGGCTATTTCCGCTTGAACAAGGCTTAAATTCGGCGTTTCCTCGAGCGTCTTTTTCATTATTTTGCGGTATTCCGCCCTGTCTGCCTGAACACGCTTTGAATAAACCGCCGCACCCTTGCCGAGATTCAGAGTCCTTGTCTGTAAAGTTACGAGATCCGCACTTTTGCCCATCTGACCGCCCAGAGCGTCTATCTCATAGACCAGATGACCCTTTGCCGTTCCGCCTATTGACGGGTTGCAGGGCATATTGGCAACTGCGTCGAGCGACATTGTGAAAAGAATCGTATCAATTCCCATTCTCGCCGAGGCGAGTGCCGCTTCAATACCTGCGTGTCCTGCGCCTATTACGGCAACGGAAGTATAATGCTCCCCCATGCGTATCTCCTTTCTTTTACTTGTGGTATTTCGAGTTGTTTATAATCGAAAACGAGCGATATATTATCTCGTGCATCATAACCCGCATAAGCTGATGCGGGAAAGTCATTTTTGAAACCGAAAGGCAAAGATTTGCTCTTTCCTTTATTTTCGGCGAAAGACCGTACGATGAGCCTATTATAAAGACAAACTCCCCGTATCCGTTTACCGCTTCCGTTTTTATCTTTTCGGCAAGCTCCTCGGAGGACATGGCTTTGCCCTCAACGCACATTGCGACAACGTACGCTCTTTGCGGAATTTTCGCGCTTATTGCTTCCCCCTCGGCAAGAAGGCACGCTTTTATCTGCGCCTCCGAGGGATTTTCACTAATGCGTTGCTCTTTTAATACTATTTCACGGATATTGCACCACGCGCCGAGCCTTTTTTGGTACTCCGCCACGGCGTCACGCAGATATTTTTCTTTAAGCTCGCCGACAGAAATTACAGTTACGTTTATCATTTTGACAATATGTGCTCCGCCGCACTCAAAACGGCTATTTTCCCGCTTTCATAGGTAAGTGACCCCTGGAAAAACGCGGTGTAGGGAGGGCGCATCGGTCCGTCCGCCGAGAGCTCTATTGACGAGCCTTGCGTAAACGTGCCTGCCGCCATTATAACCTCGTCGTCATAACCGGGCATAGCCCACGGCTCCGGGGTGACAAACGAGTCAACGGGGCTGGCACCCTGAATACCCTGACAAAATTTAATAAGTCCGTCGGGCGCGCCGAAGTTGACCGTCTGTATTATATCGTATCTTTTTTCGTAATATTTCGGATAGACGTCAAAGCCGAGCCTTTCAAAAACGTATGCGGCAAAGTGCGCGGTTTTAACGGCTTGCGCCACAACGTGCGGGGCTAAAAAGAAGCCCTTGAACATATTTCTGTTCTGACCGAGCGTTGCGCCTACCTCGCCGCCCGTGCCCGCGCAGGTAAGACGGTAGGAAACAAGCTCCACCGCTTTCTTTGTGCCGACTATATATCCGCCGCACTCCGCAATTCCGCCACCGGGATTTTTTATAAGAGAGCCGACTGCAATATCCGCACCCACGGCGCACGGCTCACAGGTTTCGGTAAATTCTCCGTAGCAGTTGTCAACCACAACGTAGGCGGAGCATCTTTTGTGGACGAAATCGCATATTTCGCCTATCTTTTGGACGGAGAGGGTTGGGCGGTTAAGGTAGCCCTTTGAGCGCTGTATGAATACGACCTTTATTTTGTCGCCGTATTCTTTTATTTTTTCCTCTATCCCGTCAAAATCGATTTTGCCGTCTTTGAAATCGACCTGATCGTACTTTACGCCAAAATCGGCAAGAGAGCCGTCCCCGTTTGCGCCGTTGATTCCTACAACGGAGCAGAGCGTATCGTACGGGCGGTTTGTCACCGAGAGCATAATATCCCCTGGGCGCAAAAGGCCGAACAACGCTATCGTTATGGCGTGCGTGCCGTTTGCTATACTGTGGCGCACAAGTGCGTCCTCACCGCCGAATACCTCGGCGTATATTTTCTCAAGCGCCTCACGCCCGACGTCGTCGTAGCCGTAGCCCGTAGTTCCCTGAAACATAGAATCGGAAACACGGTGATTTTTGAACGACGAGAGCACCTTTGCGGTATTTTCAAGCGATACCTTTTCTATATCGCCGTATATATCGGCAAGCTCCTTTTCGGCCTCTTTGGCGATTGATAAAAGCTTTTCGGAAAAGACCATTTTTTGCTCCTTACTTGGACAGCTTTGCCTGCGTTTTCAGACGTGTTGCCGTGTCGAGTATCTTCTTGCGCAGACGGAGCGACTTCGGGGTTACCTCGATAAGCTCGTCATCGGCTATATACTCGATAGCCTGCTCAAGAGAGAGTATTCTCGGAGGAGTGAGTATAAGCGCCTCGTCCGCACCCTTTGAACGGATGGCGGTAAGATGCTTTTTCTTGCATACGTTGACGACAATATCCTCCATTTTCGGGCATTCGCCAACGATCATTCCCTCATAAACGGGTGTCTGAACGCCGATAAACATAGCGCCCCTGTCCTGTGTGTTGTAAAGACCGTACGAGGTAGCCTCGCCCGCCTCAGAGGCGATAAGAGAGCCCGTAAATCTCGTCACAACGTCGCCCTTGAAAGGCTGATAGCCGTCAAATAGCGTATTGAGAACTCCCTCACCCTTGGTGTCCGTCATAAATTCGGATCTGTAACCGAAAAGACATCTTGACGGTATGGAGTATTCTATTCTCGTTCTCGAGCCTGCTTTGCCCATCTCAAGCAGCTCGCCCTTGCGCGCGCCGAGCTTCTGAACTACGGAGCCTACAGCGTCGTCGGGAACGTCTATTGAAACACGCTCCATCGGCTCGCACAAAACGCCGTTTATCGTTTTATAAAGAACGTGAGGAGTGGAGCAGCAAAGCTCGTAGCCCTCCCTGCGCATAGTTTCTATAAGGATAGAGAGGTGCATCTCGCCTCTGCCCGCAACCTTGAAGGAGTCCGTCGTTTCGCCGTCGGAAACACGAAGCGATACGTCTTTAAGCGTTTCCTTGTA
>CAMGRB010000078.1 GCA_946061315.1 uncultured Clostridia bacterium
GTCGTTCGGGCGTTATGTCGTTGAGTGCGAGTGTTATTTTCTGATATTTGTTGTACTGATAATAGTCGCGGTTTTCGAGGTCGGTGCATGTTTATTATAACCTGTGCATCCGTGTGTTCCCTGTAAGCCTCCTCATAGGTTATCATTCCGTCCTGTTTTTCCCTGACAACCTTTAATATCTTATTTTTTGCGTCCATATCGGAAATTACGGCGTGCGCCGTCTTTGACGTGCCGCCTGCGCCTAAAATAAGGACTTTTTTGTTTTTTATTTCTCCGTATGCTCTTACAATAAGCGCGCGCATACCCATATAGTCGGTATTGTAGCCGAAAAGCTTGCCGCCGCGGTTTACAACGGTGTTGACGGCGCCTATTTTCTTTGCGTCGTCGGATATAAAGTCAAGATACGGTATCACCGTTTCCTTATAGGGTATCGTTACGTTTATGCCGCAAAAGTCTTTCTCTTTTATAAATGCTTCCACTTTTTCGGGAGATATTTCTTTAATTTCATACACGTAGTCGGCTATTTTGGAATGTATCTCCTTTGAGAAGCTATGCTTCAAGTGCTCCCCTATAACTCCGTATTTCATATCTTATCTCCGTTAAGGAATACGTCGGTGCCGTATCTTTCGGCAATCATATCGCATATCGCTATTGCGGTAACACTCTCGACGACGGGGCACGCTCTCCTTATTATTGCGGGGTCGTGCCTGCCCTGTATGTTTATTTTTGCGTTTTCATTTGCAGAAAAGTCAACGGTGTCCTGCTCTTTTGCAATCGAGGGTGTGGGTTTTACTGCACAGTTGAATATTATTGGCATTCCGTTTGTGATTCCGCCTAAAATTCCGCCGTTGTTGTTTGTTACGGTCGTAACCTTGCCGTCCTTCATACAAAAAGCGTCGTTTGCTTGACTACCCCTCATACCCGAGAGAGCAAAGCCCTTGCCGAACTCTATCCCCTTTATACCTCCGACGGAGAAAAGCGCGTGTGACAAAATGCTCTCTACGCTGTCAAACCACGGCTCGCCAACTCCTGCCGGAACGCCCGTTATTGCCGTTTGCAGTATTCCTCCGACGGAGTCAAGGTCGGATTTTGCTTTTATTATCTCGTCCTCCATCGCTTTTTCGCAGTCCGAGAGAACGGGGAACGTCTTACCCTTCAAAATTTCAAGGTCGCCGTCTACGTTACAAAACTCTCTGTCGGAAACGGAGGCGCATTTTAATATATGGGTGCCTATTTTTACTCCTATGTTGTCAAGCGCGGATGAAATTATTGCACCTGCGGCTACTATTGCGGCAGTTATTCTGCCCGAGAAGTGCCCGCCGCCTCTGTAATCCTCATATCCGTGATATTTGCAAAAAGAGGTATAATCGGCGTGGGAGGGTCTTGCAAGGAAACGCGTTTTTTCATAATCCGCGCTTTTTGTATCTCCGTTCGGAATAACTATACATATGGGCGTGCCGGTCGTTTTGCCGTTGAAAACACCGCTTAAAATCTCAAATTCGTCCTTTTCACGCCTGGACGTGTCGATATTTGATGACGGGCGGCGCTTTGCAAGAGCACCGTTTATCTTCTCGATATCAACCGTAATGCCCGGGCAAAGTCCGTCAATTACCGCGCCTATGGCTCTGCCGTGGCTCTCGCCGAAAACGGTTACGCAAACGGAGCTTCCGAATGTGTTCTTCAATTAAAGCACCTCCCTATAAGTTCTTTTATTTCGTCGGGTTTCATCTCAATCATCTTAAATTCGCCTATTTTCGACACATAGACCGCAGAAATGTCTTTTCCGTGCGCTTTTTTGTCGTGAGTTACAAGCTCCGTTACCCTGTCACGATCCAATTTTATCGACACGGGCAGGCCGTATTTTTTAAGTACGGGGACAAGCTTTTCTCTTACCCCGTCTGCGCACATGGGTATCATACCGAGGGCGACACATTCTCCGTGCAGGAGCCTGCCGTTTTCAATACTCTCTATCGAATGGCCGACGGTGTGTCCGAAATTGAGCACCCTGCGAAGTCCTTTTTCCTTTGGATCCTTTTCGACAACGTCTTTTTTAATCATAAGGGAGCGAACGATTACCGTGTCAATATCCGACACTATATCCGTGCTTTCCTCTATTATCTTAAATAGCTCTTTGTCGGAGGTAAGCGACATTTTTATAGACTCGGCAAGGCCCGCATGTAACTGCCTTTTGTCAAGGGTTTTTAAAGTATCGGGGTCTATTATGACTTTTTTCGGCTGGTAAAATGCGCCGACTATATTTTTTATACCGTCAAAATCTATTGCTACCTTGCCGCCTATTGAGGAATCGACTTGTGAAAGGAGGGTTGTCGGTACGTTATAAAAATCTATTCCCCTCATATAGCTTGACGCCACAAAGCCGCAAAGGTCGCCGACAACCCCGCCGCCGACGGCTATCATACAATCGGTCCTCGTAAAAGATTTTTCTATAAGATATGAAAGGAGGCTCTTATAATTTTCAAAGCTTTTGCTCGCTTCTCCGTGAGGGAGCGTTACAATATAGGCTTCCTTACATTGTGCGGCGACCGATTTTGAATATTCGTCAGGCACTCCGTCATCGGTAAGAATAAGCACTTTCCTGTCAAGCGGTACAAGAGAAGAAATTTTTGAAATTGCTCCTCTTTCGATAACTATATCGTAGCTTTGCTCGCCAAGATCAAGTTTAAGTATCATTTCAAAGCTCTCCTTTCCTTAAAGTCTGATGAAATATTTTATCGGTTAAGCCCCGACGTGTAGTAAGTGCCGGCAAGCTTAAGTCTGTCACAGGTAGCGCCAAGCTCTCTTAACATATCCTTGCCGTCCTGCGTGTTTATCGAGCCTTCCGCTTCTATATAGAAGTAGTAGCTCCACAAAAGCTCTTTCATCGGGCGGCTCCTCAAATTTCTCATATTGTATCCGTGAGCGCCTATTATATCAAGCGTTTTGGCAAGAGCGCCCGCCTCGTTTTTAACCGTGAAAACGAGAATAAAATGCTCGTTCATCTTTTTTGAAGCACCGCTCGGCTTGCTCTGCGACCTTGAAAATGCGGCGAAGCGCGTGGTGTTCGTTCTGCTTGAATTTATATTTTCCTGCAACACTTTAAGGCCATGGATCTCTGCGGTTTCCAAAGAGGCTATTGCGGCAATATCAACTCTGCCCGTTTCCTTTACGTGCTTTGCTGAAACTGCCGTGTTGGGATATGGCTCCTCCTCAAAGCCGTGGCTTTTTATATATTCGGAGCATTGTGCAAGCGCCTGCGGATGACTGATTACCGTCTTTACGGTATCGAGCGTTGCGCCCTCGTTTGCAATAAGATTATGGGTTACGGGTAGATCTATTACCTGATTTACGTAAAGAGAGCCCGAAAAGATAAGGTCCATAACGTTGCCGACGTCGCCTGCGTAGCTGTTTTCAATAGGCAAAACGGCAGAGTCACACTCCCCTTGGCAAACGGAGTCGTACGCTTCCTCGAAGGTACGGTAGGATATAAGCTTTGCCTCGGGATACATACGCATTGCGGCTATATATCCGAAAGCGCCCTTAACTCCGCTGTACGCAACCTTCATACCCTCGTTGAGCCTCGATTGATATTCTCTTGAAAGCTTCATATTGTTCTTGAGAAATTCGATATAATACTCGCGTATAACGTCGTTTTCTATAAGAGCAGAGTTCTTTGCTATAACCTCGTTTTCGCGCACGGGATCGGAAATAGACAACGCGTGCTCTTTTTTATATGCGGCAACGGATTTTACGGCGTTCATTCTCTTTTCAAAGAGCCTTGCCATTTCTCTGTCCGCTTCGTTTATTTCTTTTCTTGCAAGTTCGAGTTCATCCATTTTGGGTTTCTCCGTATTCGTCGTATAGTTTTTTGAACGAGTCAAGCGATCTTTTTACCGTATCGGTAGATACGCAGTAGGATATTCTTACGTAGCCGCCAAAGCCGAAGTCCTTGCTCGGAACGATCAAAAGCTCGTGCTTTCTCGCTTTTTTCGCAAAGGCTTCATCGTCGTCTTCAAGTGCCTTGACGAAAAGATAAAATGCGCCGTCGGGATATACGACCTCGTATCCGAACGAGGTTAAGGCGTTATAGAGTATATCCCTGTTTTCTTTATAAACGCTTATATCCGACGTTTTGCCAAGACACCTCGGAATAATATACTGAAAGAGCGCAGGTGCACACACAAAGCCCAAAGACCTTGCCGCACCGCATATGGCAAAATAAACCTCTCTTGCGTTTTTGCACTTATCCGACACGAGTATATAGCCTATTCTCTCGCCGGGCAGGGATAAAGATTTACTGAACGAATAGCAAACTATCGAGTCATCGTAGTATTTCGTTATATAAGGTACTTCTTTATCGGAATATATAAGCTCTCTGTACGGCTCATCGGATATTATAAATATCTGACTGCCAAGCTCTTTTTCCTTGCGCCTCAAAAGCGCGGATATTTTTTCTACCGTATCGGCGGACATAACCGCACCTGTGGGGTTGTTGGGCGAATTTATTATTATCGCTTTCGTCTTTTCGTTTACGGCTTTTTCAAGCTCGCAAAGATCGGGCTGAAAAAGCGGAGGCGAACATTTTACAACACGCAGCGCAGCGCCCGCTTTTTCTGCAAACACCCTGTATTCCGGGAAAAACGGGGCGAACACTATTACCTCGTCACCCTCGTTTACAATGGCGTTTAAGGAAACGGTAAGAGATGCGGCGGCGCCCGCCGTCAAAAATATATTTTCCGCCTTTTCGTTTACTCCGAAGGTGCCGTTTACATAATTTGCAATAGCTTTGCGAACGTTTATATCTCCGGGTGCGGACGTGTAGCCGTGCAAAGATACGGGGTCAGAGTTATTTATAAGCTCCGAAAGGGACTCCGTTACGATTTTCGGGCAAGGCACGCTCGGGTTTCCTATACTGAAATCGAAAACGTTTTCTTCTCCTATTTCGCTTTTGCGCTTTTTACCGTACTCAAATATTTCTCTTATAACAGAGCTTTTACTGCCGAGAGCGTACGCTTTTTCGTTTATCATCGCAAATTTCCCCTCCTTTGCACCCTTTTTGCTATAATATAAAATAATTATACATTACATTGATATAAAAATCAAGCGTCATATATAAAGAAAAACTCTTTTTAATACGTATTGTTTTACGGAATTTTGCACAAAAAAGCGTTTTTTCTCATATCAAAACAAAAAATCCGAACGAGTCGGATTTTTTGTTTTATATTTACTTATGCGTAAATCGTTATAGTAGCGTTAGCGTCAGCGTCTGCCGTTACTCTTATAGCGGTTATATCCGTGTACTTGTAAAGATCAACGAATATCTCGCTTCCTGTAAGGTCAGCCTTAACGACTGTCCACTCGCCGCCCTTCTGAATTTCAACCGTGTACTTAACCGTACTGTCGTCGGTTGTAATTCTTACTATTCCCTCATCGGCACTCTTGCCCTCGGGGATTGCTATCTCAAGAGGAGTTGTGTCGGTAAGAGTTATCGGCGTGCCCGGTTTGCTACCCGTGATTTCAACGTCTATGCCACTCTCTCCGAGTGTCTTGTCGCCCGTGATGTCCTCACCGGGTATTACCACGACGATATACATAATGTCTTGATAAGTGTGTTCGCATACCGTACAGGTTATTATTCCTGCGCCGACGTCTACAAAGCTATGTGCCGTTCTCTCGGTGATGTCCTGATTATCGGTTTCGGTACAGTTCGGGTCAAGCGTACACTTGTAAACGGTGTATCCCTCTGACGAGCAGGTAGGAGCTATTACCTCGTCGGTTGCTTCCCATCCGCCGTGTATTCCGGTTGCGGGAGTTATCTCGTCTTCCGGTCTGAAGAGCAAGTGACATACGGAGCACTCATATTCGGTATATCCGTTTGTGATACAAGTAGGAGCCACCGTATTTGCAGATTCAACAATCTTGGTATGATCTACGATAGAGTACGATGAACTGTCCTCATAAGTTTCCTGACATCTTGAGCACTCGTAGAGGTCGTATCCAACTCTTGCACAAGTGGATTCGTGCTGTTCTTTGAGCACCCAATCGTGTCCGAGAGCTACGGAGCCGTCAACGTCTACCTCGTTAGTTTCCGTACAATCGGGATCTGCCGAGCATCCGTATACGGTGTAAGAGGGTCTTTCGCACGATGCGGGAACAACTTCATTTATTACGTCAAATACGTGAACGCCCGTTGCGGGTATGGTGGATTTGTACCATCCGTCGTCTTCCTCTGTTTCAATGCCGCATCTCGTACAAGCAAATACGTTATATCCGTCCTTTATACAAGTCGGAGCTACCGTACTGTACGGAGTTTCGGTGTCTATATCGTGACCGAGGGCCGGAACGAGAGTATCGCTGTATCTTCCGTCCTCCTCATCTCCGTTACATCTTGAGCAGAGGTGAACGGTGTAGCCCTGATCCTTACAAGTCGGAGGAACGACCGTATCAACGTATGTATGATCGAGCTTGGTTACAACGTCCTGTTTGTCAACTGTGTTACAACGCGAGCAGGTATAGAGCGTATATCCGTCCTTCGTACAAGTAGGAGCAACCGGTGTGCCTGCGACCCAATCGTGTCCGAGTGCGTCTAT